>CBJNAR010000240.1:0-6018 GCA_966434075.1 uncultured bacterium | reverse complement strand
TCCGCCGCTGCAAGAGCGCGCGGAAGTCGAGCATCGCCGTATAGGTCGGCAGCACATAGAGCGTTTCGCCCGCGGGCAACGCGGCCAGCGTCGCCTCCAGCGCGGCGTCCAATTCCTCGATCACCCGGATGCGTGCCGGGTCGAGCCCGGCGTACTTCAGCCGGTTCGCCATGTCGGTGGCGCGGATCCCGGCGCAGGTGGCCGAGGCCACCCGGCCCGGTTCGCCCAGCACCTCGAAGTCCACGTCCCACAGCCACGATACGTCGCGCCCGTCGGCGATCAGGTCGTTGATGATGATCAGCAGGTGGCGGGGCGGGGCCTCGGGCTGTGGCGGGAAGAGCATCCGCAGCACTTCGTTGAAGCCGACCGGGTTCTTGACCAGCGCCAGCAGCAGATGCTTGCCGCTGTCCCCCGCCGCCACCCGCTCGATGCGCCCGAAGGCGGCGCGGAAGCCGCCCAGGCCCCGCCGGATCACGTCCGCGCTCAGGCCCAGCGTCAGGGCCGCGGCGCAAGCGCCCAGCCCGTTGTAGGCGTTGTAGAAGCCGGGCACGGCCAGTTCCACCGGGAAGGTCTGATCCCCCGCGCGCACCGTGAGTCGGGTCGCCTCCGTGCCCTGCAACTCAACCGACTCGGCGGCAATATCGGGCGCGGGCCGGGCGAAGCCGCAGGCCGGGCAGCGATAGTGCCCCAGGTGCGAGAGCAAGATCGCGCTATAGTCGAGCCGGTGCCCGCAGACCGGGCAGTCGATGGCGTCGGCGGCATGGGGCAGCGCGGCCAGGGCCTGGCCGGTATCGGCGATGCCGTAATAGCACACCCGCGCGGCCAGGTTGCGTCCCAGCACGGCCACCGCCGGATCGTCCGCGTTCAGGACCACGGTGCTGCGCGCGTCGAGCGTCGCCAGGGTCTCGCGCCAGCGGCGGTGGATGTGGTCGATCTCGCCGTAGCGGTCCAACTGGTCGCGGAACAGGTTGTTGATCAGCAGGAGCCGCGGGCGGACCTGGGCCACCACGGCGGGCACCGTGGCCTCGTCCACCTCGAAGAGGCCGCTGTCGGCGTGGAGATTGCCGCCGAGGTTGCTTTCCTGCACCAGCGTGGCGATCAGCCCGCGCACCAGGTTGGAGCCGGAGCGGTTGTGGATCGCGTGCCAGCCCGCCGCGTCGAGAATCGCGCCCAGCATGCGGCTGGTGGTCGTCTTGCCGTTGGTGCCGGTGACGATGATCACCCCGCGCCGCAGTTGGCGGGTCAGGCGGCGCAGGATGCGCGGCGACACCCGTTCGGCGACCAGGCCGGGCAGCGCCGTGCCGCCCCCGCGCCGTAGCAGGCGCGCCGCCTGACCCGCCCCCTGGGCCGCGGCGATGGCGGCCATCTCGCGCGGGCCGATGCCTTTTACCATCGCACCAGGTCTCCGCGCGCGCCGGGATGCAGCACCCGCGCGCACGACGGGCAATAGACGAACTCCAGCCCCTGCTTGACCATCTGGCCGACCGTGCTGATCGAACGCCCCTGCTTGACGCTGCGCAGCGTCCCGGCGGGCACGGTGACGCGGCAGGCCTGGCAAACGTCGTGCTCCAATCCGGCGATGGCGGTGCCGTGCTTGGCCTTGCGTAGTTTCTCGTAGAGTTGCAGGTCGGCCCAGGCGATCCCGGCCACCATCTTCTCGCGCCTGGTGCGCAGCACGCGCAACTGGCCGTCGACGGCGTCCTTTTCTTCGAGCAGGCCCTCCTGGTTGCGCTGCCACTCGGTCTCGGCCACCTCCAGGTCCTGGACCGCGGCGTCCACCGCTGCCTGCGCCTGGTCCACGGCGTCCATCGCCTCCAGCATCACATCTTCGCGGGCCGAGCGGACCTCTTTCGTGGCGGTGATGTCGTGCTGAATGGCCACCAGTTCCTTGGGGTTCTTGACCGAGCCGTCGTAGAGGCGTTTGCTTTGCAGGGTCAGGTGCGCGGTCATTTCGTCCACCTCGTGGCTCAGCACGCGCAGGCGTTCCTGGGCCACGGCCAGCGCCGCCGCCGCCGCCGCATGGCGCTCGCGCGCGAGGCGCAGGCTGTCGGTCTCGTCGAGGGCATGCTTAATCGCCAGTGCCCGGCGCAGTAGCTCGTCGGACTGGCTATCGACCTGTTGTAACTCGAATAGCTGGGTGGTCCGCGCCATGGCACTCCCTCTTCCTTCTCGCTGTGACCCGTGCACGCTCATTCGCAGTCGTAAGATACCAGATCCACCCCGCAATGGCAAGACCGGCGCGAGTGCTGAGGGCTGAGGGCTGAGTCTGGATGAGTATTGTAGGGGCCGGTTTCAAACCGGCCTGGCTGCCTGGCAGGATCGACGGGGGTCGGGCGCAGAACAGCCAGGCGGCATCTCTGCCGCCCGGCTGCCTATCTGCGGGGGATGCCGAGGCCTACGGGATGCGCAGGACTGTGCCCGGCAGGATGTAGTTGACGTTCCAGATCTTGTCGCGGTTGGCGTTGTAGATGCGCCAATAGTTGCAATCGGCATAGTAGAGGCAGGCGATGCTCGACAGCGTCTCGGTGTGCGTCACGGTATGATAGCGCACCGCGGGCGGCGTGCCGCCCCCACCGCACGAACCGCTCGCCGGGAGGGCGATCTTCCACCCGGCCTGCAGATACGACGGGTTGGCGATCCACTTGTTGGCCGCCCAGATGCACGACCAGGCGCCGGCATTGCCGTAGACCCGGAAGGCGATGCTCGACAGGCTGTCGCCGCGCTGCACGGTGTAGGTGGTGCCGGCGGTGCCGCCCCCACCGCACGAACCGCTCGCCGGGAGGACGATCCGCCAGCCGGCCTGGATATAACTGGCGCTGGAGATCCAGGTATTGGCCGCCGCGATGCACTTCCAGGCGCCGGCATTACCATAGGCCCGCGTGGCAATATTCGAGAGGGTGTCGCCGCGCTGCACCGTGTAGGTGGTGCCGGGCGCGGGCCCCGCTGCCGCCGCGCTGCTCAGGCCCTGCGCGGCGGCGCCGCTGCCCCCGGCCACACTCGCCGCCAGCGCCAGTAATCCCACCAGTAGAAATGTCTTGAAGCGTAACATCGTTTCTTCTCCTTGCGCAATGATTCCGTGACCCGGTGCGTTTCACTCAATAGTCGATCAGGCCGCAAATGTCATGCCAGACCCGGAGCCGGCCTTCCGCCGCTCGGCAACGGGGCGGCGATTCAACGCTGCAGGCCCGCGACCCATGCGGGTGATCGATCTATGCAGGACCCGGTGCTTTCTCTGAGGTACCCTTCGCGGTACTCTATTAATGTAACGCGCGACCGGAACACGCTACCTCAGACCCGAGGTGTATGACTCGCGCGGGATATTTGCGGTACGCCGCGCCGGGACGAATGTCGTATCGCACGGCGGATACGCAAAGAGGCCGCGCAGGCGGCCTTGGTAGCGGTAGCCGGAGGCTTAAGCCTCCGGGCTACGGGCGCAGCGGAACAATATTGACGCGGATCTGACAGATGAAAGGCATCGTCTTGCTTGACATGCCCTTGACGGCTCGCATATAATCAGGCGGGCGGGTCTACGCGGCGCCGATACTCCTGTTTTGCCTTCCGTGCCGTCCCCTGCAACACTGCTTATAAATGCCCCTCCAGGGCAGAGGAGATGTAACTCTACATGGTTGGTCCACTGAACGCGGTATTTGGGCTGTTCAGCCGTGACATCGGCATCGATCTCGGGACGGCGAATACGCTGGTCTATGTGAAGCACAAAGGCATTGTCATTTCGGAACCCTCCGTGGTCGCCATCGACAAGAAAACGCGCGAGCGCCGCGCCGTGGGCGCGGAAGCCAAGGCCATGGTCGGCAAAACGCCCGGCAATATCGTCGCCGTGCGCCCGCTCAAGGACGGCGTGATCGCCGACTTCGACATGGTCGAGGTCATGCTCAAGTATTTCATCGAGAAGGTCCATTCGCAGCGCATGATGATGCCGCGCCCGCGCGTGGTCGTCGGCATCCCCTCCGGCGTGACCGAAGTCGAGAAGCGCGCCGCCCACGACGCGGCGATCCACGCCGGGGCGCGCGAAGCCTACCCGGTCGAAGAGCCCATGGCCGCGGCCATCGGCGCGGGGCTGCCGGTGCAGGAGCCGATTGGCAGCATGATCGTCGATATCGGCGGCGGCACCACCGAGGTCGCCGTGATCAGCCTCGGCGGCATCGTCATCAACCACAGCATCCGCACGGCGGGCGACGAGATCGACGAAGCCGTCATCATGTACGCTCGGCGCGAACACAACCTGCTGATCGGCGAGCGCATGGCCGAGGCGGCCAAAATCGCCGCCGGGTCGGCCTACCCGCTGACCGAAGAGAAGCAAGTCACCCTGCGCGGGCGCGACCTGGTCACAGGGCTGCCCAAGGCCGTCGAGGTGTCGAGCGTCGAACTGCGCGAAGCCACGGCCAGCCCGGTCTCGCTGATTGTCGAACTGGTGAAACTGGCCCTGGAAGAGACGCCGCCGGAACTGGTGGCCGACATCATGCAGAACGGCATCACCCTGGCGGGGGGCGGGGCCTTGTTGGCCGGGTTAGACCGCCGCCTCACCGTCGAGACCAAGATGCCCGTGCAGATCGCAGAAGATCCGTTGACCTGCGTGGTGCGCGGCACCGGGCGCATCGTCGAGTCGTTGGAGCAATATTCGCGCGTGCTGGCCGGTAGCTCGGCCACCCGCCGGGTAGTCGTCTAGCCGCGACGGCGCCGGAATGGGTCCCTGCCATGAAACAACGTTCCCTGGAATCCTCGCGTACGCTGACCTTGCTTGCCACGTGCCTGCTGCTCGCACTGGCCTTGATCGGCATCAGCCAGATGCCGCAGTTTCAACCGGTGCAGGGCTTCTTAGAGCAACTGGTCGCGCCGCTGCAACACGGCTTCGCCCAGACCTCCTATACCATCGATAGCTGGGTCGAAACGGCCAACAACATGCATAGCCTCGACGCCGAGAACGCCCGGCTGAAAGAGGAGATCGCCCGGTTGCAGACCCAGAACGCGGAACTGCTGTCGCTGCGCGCCGAGAATGAGACACTGCGCCAGATCCTCGGCTTCCACAAAGAGTTTCCGGATTTGCAGGGCCTGCCCGCGTCGGTCATCGGGCGCGATCCTAGCGGCCTGTCGCGCGTGCTGACGCTGGACCGCGGCAGCACCGCCGGGGTGAGCGAAGGCATGGCCGTGACCAGCCCCGGCGGGCTGCTGCTCGGCATCGTGCGCAAAGTGACCGCCACCCAGTCCACCGTGCTGCTCATCGACGACATCGACAGTTCGATTGCCGTGGTCGTCGACCGCACCAACGTGGCCGCCGTGGTGCAGGGCCAGGCCCAGCATGGCGGGCGCCTGCTGGTGCGCCATATTCCGCAAGGGGCCGATGTCCAGACGGGCGACCTGATCAAGACCTCCGGCATCGGCGGTATGTTGCCTAAAGGGCTGCTGGTCGGGCAGATTTACGAGAAGCACCAGAAGGATATCGACCTGGAACAAGAAGCGGTGGCCTATTCGCTGGCGACGCCCGACTCGCTCGACCAGGTGTTGATCATCGTCGGCGCGGCGCAGCCGGGGTCGACGCCGGGGCCGTTGCTGCCGGAGACGGTGCCGGTCAGCGGCACGCCGACGCCCGGCCTGGCTCCGCCGCTCTACCCGGTGCCGCCGACGGCCACGCTGCTGCCGACCCGCACGCCCGTGCCCACCGCCACGCCGCCGCCGACCCCGACGCAGACGCCCGTGCCCAAGAAGAAGAAGTGACGCCGCGATGTTGACGTTAGTCGGGCTGAGTCTGGTGCTGCTGGCGGGGTTGGTGCAGGCCACCGTGTTGCCCATTCTCGTGCCGCAGTTGACGCATATCGACGTGCGGCCCGATCTGGTGATCCTGCTGGTGGTGGCCGTGACGCTGGCCGACGGCCTGCGCGAGGCGGTCATCTGGGCCTTCTGCGGGGGGTTGCTGCTCGATCTGCTCTCCACGCTGCCGCTGGGCAGCAGCGCGCTCTGCCTGCTGCTGGTCGTGCTGCTGGCGCGGCTGGCGAGCAGCAATCC
>CBJNAR010000239.1:0-6027 GCA_966434075.1 uncultured bacterium | reverse complement strand
CTACTGGATCAGCTTCAGATCGCCGGTCAGGTCTTGCTCTTGCAGCGCGCCGATCTTCACCGCGCGGACGATGCCCTGGCGGTCGATGAAGAAGCTGGTCGGGATGGGGCCGACGCGATAAAGATCCTTCACCCCGCCCTGGCCCGCCATGTCGGGCAGCAGCGGGAACTGCAAGCCGAACTCGCGCTGGAAGGAACTGACGATCGACGGATCGCTGTCCACGGCCACGCCGAGCACTTCCAGGCCCGGTCCGGGCTGCGGCCCCTCTTTCTGCAAGCGGGCGTACGCGGCCTGGATGGTCGGTAGCTCGCTGCGGCAGGGCTCGCACCAGGTGGCCCAGAAGTTCACGATGACCGGGCGGCCATGGAAATCGGACAGCGCGTAGATCTTGTCGTTAATGTCGCGCAGCTTGAAGTCGGGGGCCGTGGCACCCACGCGCGGTGCTGTCGGCTCGTCGGGTGTGCCGAAGCGCTCGACCTTGCTGGTCTGTTGCAGTTGCGTGATCCAGTCGTTCATCAGTTGCGAACGCCCGTCGTCGCTGGTGGCCCCGGCCACCACCTTGAGGCCGATGTAGCTGTTGATCGCCACCACGTCGCGCTGGTCGGCATACAGGTCGGCGCGGGTCAGGCCGTAGCCCTTGAGCGCCGTGTCCAGATCGTCCATCGTCTTGCCGTTGCGCGTGATCAGCGTCTGCACGAACGCCTCGATATCGGCGTCGCTGACGGTGATGCCCGCGCGCGCGGCGTCCTGGGCCCGCATGCGGCGGTCGATCAGGCTCTCGACGGTGGCCGAGCGGCTCAGCGTCTGCTCATCGCCGGTCAGCAGCGCGGTCAGGGCACGGTTGAGCAAGATCTCGCGGTCCACCTCCTGCACGGTGATGTTTTCGCCGTTGACCCGCGCCAGCACGCCCGCGGGCGGCTGGGTGCTCCACCAGGAGAGGGCAAAGAACCCGGCCACGACCAGCGCGGCGAGAACGAGCACCCCGCCCAGGATCTTCTGTTGCAGCTTCACGCGGCGCTTGACCCGCACGCCGCCCCAGGCGGCCTCGGCTTCCGGCGCGCGCCGGCCCGCTTTCGCGCCCGCCGCCGGATGCAGCGCCGCCTGCTGATCGACAGCGCGCTGCCCGCGCCGGATTTCGACATTGAAGCCGGGTTCCGCCGGCCCGTTGGAGGAAGATCGGTTCATCGCATTAGATTCCCAGGGTCCAGGTCGGCAGGAACTGGTTGAGCCACGTCACACGGTCCATCATCAGCAACCCGCCCATGAACAAGAGCAACACCCCGCTCACCAGCGAGATGGGATTGAGTCCCGCGACCAGGGTGCGTCCGGCCAGCCGCAGGTCAAAGGAGCGCATCATCACCTTGCGCAGCCAGATCGTCAGTTGCCCGGCCAGCAGCGCGGCCAGGATAAACGGAATGCCCAGGCCCAGTGAATAGGCGATGAACAGGGGGACGGCCTCCGTAGTGCGCTCCTGCATCGCCAGAGTGTACATCAGGCCCAGGAAGGGGCCGACGCACGGCGTCCAGCCAATGGCGAAGCCGGTGCCGATCAGCACGGAACGCACATAGCCGAGGTTCTTGCTGGGGTGCAACTCCAGGCGCCGCTCGTAGTTCAGGAACGGGATCTGGAAGACACCCAGCGTGTGCAGCCCGAAGATCAGCAGCAGGAAGCCGAGGACGATCTGGATCGGCTGGCGGTACTCGGCCAGCCAGTCGCGCACGACGCCTGCACTGGCGCCCAGCAGCACGAAGATGAAGGAGAACCCGGCGACGAAAGCGAGGGCGTGCAAAAAGACCCGCCAGCGCGCCGCCTGCACTCGCCCCCGCTGGATGCTGGTCCCGCTCATATAGCCGAGATAGACCGGCACCAGCGGCAGCACGCAGGGCGATGCGAACGACAGGAACCCCGCCAGCACGGCCACGAAGATATTCGCGTTACTTTCAGGCACAGGCTAGACCTCGTCGGCGAGAGGAATGGGCCGCGCGGGCAAGGGCCACACGGCGAGACCACGGGACAGGCGCGCCGTCTCGCGCGCGATCAGGTGGATACAGTTTGCGGCGCCTCGTACGGTGGCACCGGGGCCGCGGGCACCCAGTACACGCTGCGGCTCTCCTCCACGGCCCGCAGCACCCAGGGATAGACCAGGCGCACGACGGCGAAGCCGAAGATGGCCCCGCTGATCACGCGCAACCACCAGTTCAAGGTGCCGGCGCTGTCGCCCACCGAGAAGTCGCCGAAGCGGCCCCCGGTCAGCGTGTCGAACCAGGCGTTGTCCTCGCGCAACCCGAACATATGGGTCAGGCCGTCCACGGCGATGGGCACGAGCAGGACCACGAAGACCTGCCAGCGGATGGGCCGCAGCATCCAGGCCAGCCGGCCCCCGAACGCGCCTCGCCGGGCCGCCGCAAAGAGCAGCCCGCCCAGGAAGATCGTCGTGTAGATGGCGCTATTGCGGTAACAGTAGGCCACCTGGTAGCCGAACAGGTTGCCCGCCCGCTCCGGCAGTTGGTGGCAAAAGAACATGTAGATCGTGTAGATTGGGTCGGCCAGGAACCACCAGCCCAGGGCGGCAAACACCGGGGCCAGCCAGGGCAGCGTCGAGAAGATGCCGATGGCCGTGTTCACCACCGCCAGCCAGTGGGTGGTCATACCGTTGCCGAAGCGCTCGAAGGCTCCGAACACCCCAGTCTGCGGGCGGGGCGGGCCGTAATAATACGGGTATGGATAGGCTTGCGCCGGGACGGTTGCCCCTGTCGATCCATCCCCTGGCACCGAGGCGGCCCCTGCTGCCGGGTCCAGGCCGGGACCTGTCGCCGGCGCAGTAGCGCCCGGCGCATCCGCAGGCATGGCCGGAGCCGGAGTCGCGCGCGCAGGTCCCTGATCGAGCGCGGCGCGCAGGTGCGCCACGTCGAGCGAGGCCGGGGCCGGGATCGGCGTCCCGCCGTCCACCACCACTACCGGGATCACATAGCGATAGGCCGCGTACAGGTCCTGATCGTCCAGGATGCTGACCTCGTCCACCGTCCAGGCAGGCGCATCGGGCCGCTCGGCGATGACCTGCCGCAGGTAGTGGCGCGCGTGATCGCAGAGCGGGCAGTTGGGCTTGCTGTAGAGTGTGATTGTCGGCATAAGATCGGTGCTTTCGTGCCGCCGGCGCGCGATCCCGCATCCTCCAGCCGCCGCGGGATCCGGCGGTAATAGCCCTATTATACTCGGCGGTTGCGCGCCCCGTCAAACATGCCCGGTTTAGCAGTGGTCAGTGGTCGGCGGTCAGTGGTCAGTACGACAAGGGCGGGGCGCCCCAGACCGGCAACCGAGAACGGTCATTCCGAGCGCAGCGAAGAGTCTCGTCCGTGCCGGCCACAAAACGTGACCCTTCGCTGCGCTTGGAGTGATAAGCCATGGCGTGGGCCTGATCGCTGGGCACTCGGCCCTCGGTATTTGGCGCGCACCCGCGTTCAGCACAGACCACCGACCACCGACCACCGACCACTGACCACTGCCGGCAGGTGGCAGGAAGCCGGCGGCCTATGATACAATACGTTAGAGTACCCGCTCCAGGTTCTTCTGGCGCAATTACCCCACGGGTCCAACCCATCCGCCCATTCGCAATGTAGTAGTCAAAGGAGACTTGTTAATGGTATCGACTGTCAAGCCCACCGCCGAGACGCAGCAGCTGCCGGGACCGAAAGCCGAAGCCCTGGTAGCGCGCGACGACCGCGTCATTTCTCCGTCGTACACGCGCAGCTACCCGTTTGTCATGGATCACGGCAAGGGCAGCGAGGTCTGGGATGTCGACGGCCGGCGCTTTATCGACTTCACCGCCGGGGTCGCTGTGCTGGTGGCGGGGCATGCCCACCCGGCCATCGTGGAAGCCATCACGAAGCAGGCGCAGAAGTACATCCACATGGCGGGCACCGATTTCTACCTGCCGGAAGCAGTGGAGCTGGCTGAGACCCTGGCCCGGATTACCCCCGGCGATTATGAGAAGCAGGTCTTCTTCACCAACTCGGGCACGGAATCGAACGAAGCGGCGATGAAGCTGTGCCACTGGTACACCGGGCGCCCGGCGTTTATCAGCTTCCTGGGCGCGTTCCATGGCCGCACGTACGGCAGCATGTCGCTGGGCAGCAGCAAGGCGCTGCACCGCGCGCGCTACCAACCGCTGCTGTCAGGCATCTACCACGCGCCCTATCCGAACCCCTATCGCCCGCCGTTCGACGTGCCCACCGAGCGCCTGGGGCGCGCGTGCGTGGACTACATCGAACACACGATGATGAAGCACCTGGTGCGCCCGGATGAGGTCGCCGGCATCTTCGTCGAGCCGATCCAGGGCGAGGGCGGCTATGTGGTGCCGCCGGGCGATTTCCTGCCCGCCCTGCGCGCCCTGTGCGACAAGTACGACATCCCGCTGGTGGCCGACGAAGTGCAGTCGGGCATGGGGCGCACCGGCAAGATGTTCGCCAGCGAGCACTGGGGCGTGGTGCCCGACGTGATCTCTATCGCGAAAGGCATCGGCGGCGGGCTGCCGCTCGGCGCCATCGTGGCGCCCAAGCGTATGATGACCTGGCCGTCGGGCGCGCACGCCAACACCTTCGGCGGCAACCCGGTGGCCTGCGCCGCCGCGCTCGCCACGATCAACCTGCTCGAAACCGAACTGCTCGCCAACACCAACGAGGTGGGCGCGCAGATGATGGCCCGGCTACAGACCTGGCCTGATCGCTTCCCCATCGTCGGCGAGGTGCGCGGCCGCGGGCTGATGCTGGGCATCGACCTGGTCGAAGACCGCACGACGCGCACCCCGGCCCACGACCTGCGCGACCAGATTGTGGACGAAGCCTTCCACCGCGGCCTGCTGCTGCTGGGGGCGGGCGCCGGCGCCATTCGCCTCTGCCCGCCGTTGATCCTGACCCAGGAGCTGACCATCCTCGAAGATCTGCTCGCTGCCCATAGCTGAGCGCGGGCCGGGAAGGGCAAAAAGGAAGCCGTCTCATAACGAGACGGCTTCTCTGTTACCGGACGCGAAAGTATGGGGCGCGCATAGGAGTACGAGTACCGGCCTGCCGCGGGCAATCACCGGAAAGCGCTACGCCGGGTATCCTGCGCGACGCATAATGCGCCGGCCTGAGCCGGACGCCGCCTGCCTGCGACCACGAAACGCGGCAAGGCCATGTCCCCAGGACAGCGGGTTAGAGATTCGGGTTGCGCTCCAGCATGTACTTATAGCCGAAGTAGACGGCCACGCAGACGATGCCGACTACGACGCCGACGACCAGGGCCTGCAAGATGACACCCATGAAGCTGCCCCCGGCGTAGGCAGTCGCGCCACCGACGGCGACGAGCACGGCGGCCCAGATGGCGAAGGCCAGCACGGGCAACCACCAGATCATGCGGCGGAAAAACGCGAGTTTGCGGTCGCGAGTAGTTGTGTCCATGTATTCACCTCCTTTACCGAGTAGTGTGACGGAATGCGACGATGAGTTACGGCCCCATGCCACTCAGCAAGCCCGGTAAGCTTGATGATAAGGGCATCGTAGCACACCTGAACAAACCAAGTCAATAGCCCGAATAGGCTAGGCAAGGGGGGACTACCGGGCCGAAAATCACCGCGAGACCGGGGCTAATAGGGTAGCAAGCACAAAAGGCCGGGGGGAAGCAGACACGACTTCCCCCCGGCCCCGGTATCTGCGCGCTTACTCGAACGACGCCAGCCGGGTCTGCAACACGGCCAGGCGGTCGCGGGCCGCCGTGAGCTTTTCGCGCTGGGCGTCCACCACGGCGGGCTTGGCCTTGCTCACGAACTGGTCGTTCGCCAGCAGCGCCACGATGCGAGCGATCTCGGCCTCGGCCTGCGCGGCCTCGGTCGCCAGGCGCGCCTTCACGGCGTCCAGGTCCACCAGGCCCGCCATGGGCAAGGCAAGCGCCACGTCCTCCACCACCAGCGTGGTCATGCGCCCGGTCGACGCCGCCTCCGGCATCTCCGCGCCGATGATTACACTGGCCGGGTCGAGGTGCGCCAGCCGGATC
>CBJNAR010000238.1:0-6029 GCA_966434075.1 uncultured bacterium | reverse complement strand
ACGGCGATGTCGGCCTCCGACGCCTGGAGTGCGCCGCGGGCCATGGCCCAGGCCAGCAGTCACATGGCAGCCTACGTACTGATCTTTCAGGATCTGGCGCAGGTACGCGACGAGGCGTTGATCCAGGACATCCTGACCAACTCCGGGTTGAAGATCGTCCTGGGGGGGATCGGCGATGCCGATAGCGCGCGCTTCAGCAAACTCTTCGGCAGCCGCGAGCGCCTGTTCCGCACACAGACGGCGAGCAGTGGTCGGGGGCAGGGCCGGAGCCAGAGCAGCGGCCATAGCCATAACAGTGGCAGCAGTCAGCGGGGTGACAACCAGAGCCAGCAGCATCACGTCGGCTGGGGCCTTACGCCCCGCACTCGCCCGGACTTCACCGCCACCGATCTGCGGTATCTACCCGATCATCACGCGGTCATCGAGCGGCGCGACAACCAGGGCCATCTGACCCCGGCCACGCTGATCCACTTCGATGCCGACTTAGTGCGTACTCTCACCTTGCACCAGCGCCAGGATCTCCTGGGACCGGAAGCCGAGCCGCTGAATCACCTCCAGCCGATCTTCGCGCCGCGCCCGGTCGACGACTCCGCTGCAAGAGACTCGGAAAGCGAGATCGCAGGAGACGCGGGCACCGCTCGCGAGGTGCCACCCGGCGGGACACCCGTCAGTGGCGCACCTTCAACTGCTCCGGCCTCGCAAAAAGTGGCTGCCGCTGCCCCAACGGCCACCACAGCCTCCGATCTGTCAGAGAGGCCGGCGCTTGCCACCACGCCGGCGATAGACGCTCCCGCCGAGGCATCAACCCCTGATTCCCCGCCGGCGGCGGATCGCCCAGCGGCTCTGACGAGTGAGCGTAGCACCACACCCCTGCTGGCCCTCCCGGAAGCGCGCACCCAGTTAGCCGCGGCTTCCATTAGCAGCGGGTCATCGCCCAGCCCCGACGGAATACCTACGGATACTCCTTCCATCCCGGTAAACCTCTCAGCCCCGCAAGACGGTGGGCCGCTTGCTCAACCTGTGCCTCCTGGCACGCCGACAGACCCAGTCTCGCGGCCTATAGCGGAGGCAGATAAGCCGGAGCCGGTGTCGCCCGTGCCCATCTGGGTACCAGAGGAACCTGGAGGGAGCATTTTGACCGAGCCGGGGGGCGCGGATCGCCCCTTTGATCCGGCGGTCGCCGCCCAGCTGCTGGTCAAGCAGCTAGATGTGGATGGCCCCTCAGCCAACTTTGCGGCGACGGCTGCCGCGCGTAAGGGCTACACGACGGCCACCTTCGCTGCGCTGCTGGCCCAGGTTCTTACCCTGCCGGCATCTGTCAATCGGTATAGCGTACTCTTTGCCCAGGTGACGGGCGATCTCCCCTTGCCGAATGAGGAGTCTGAACCCGCCGATGACTTTTCGATTGCTTAATTGCGCTGCGCTGTTTACAGCCCCAGCCCCCCTTGGCGTGCCTGGCGAACCAGGACACGCAGAGGAGACCAGCCCGAATGGAGGAAGGGATGACACGCCTACCCACCTATGCCCCTTTACCGGAGCGCGCCGCCCAGACCTTGCGCTGGATCGGCGAAGGGGGGCTGGCGAGCCTAGACCAGCTCGTCCGGCGTTTCTGGTCGCAGGCCCGGCCCCGTTCCGCCTACCGTTATTTACATCCCCTGGTGCAGGCGGGTTACTTACTGACCGCTCCGCACACGGCACTGCATGGCGGCCAGGATCTCTATGTCTTGACGGCTCAGGGTAGTGCCGTGCTGGGGATCGCGCCGCCGTTCGTGCGGGTCGGCTGGCCGCACCCCCAGGAGTTTAATCATCTACTGCTGGGCCAGGAGGTGCGGCTGGTATTGGAAGCCCGCCTGGCGCGCGTGGGGCACGGTGGGGAGATCCTCGCCTGGCGCACCGACTACCTCCTGCGCCACCTGACCCCGCCGGCCCACTCTCCCACCGCGATCGCCGATATTCAGGTTGAATTCCGCCAAACCGCCCGGAGCCGGCCGGAATTGCTGCATATCGAGATCGATGGCGCTTACTATGGCACCCGCCTGAGTAGCAAACTCGCTGCATATGGAACCCTACCGGAGCGCGTCGTGTGGGCCTGCCTGCCGCCCCGCGCCGAGCGCCTGCGCCACGCTGCGGCTGCCTACTCCAATATCGAGGTGCTGCCGATTTCGCTGCCTCATTCCACAGGAGGATCGACGCGATGAATCTCCTCACTACACCCAAACTCAATCGCACTCAGCGCCATATTCTGCAAACCCTGTTCGACGAGGGGGGTCTGAATACCCGCCTGATTGAAAGCTATGTGGTGCCCGCGCTATCCCGTCGAGAGGTCAGCAGAGAACTGCAACACCTGCGCGACGATTTACACCTACTCCGCAGCCAGCCCCTGACGGCGGATGAGAATAGCGAGTATTGCTGGTTTCTGACTTATGACGGGGCGCGCGCTCTGGAGCGCCTGGTGATCAACACCGAGGCGCGCTACCGTGCGCCCAGCATCGCGCAACTGGATCATAAAGCGGTTACTCTGCGGCTCGTGGTCACGCTGCGTAATCTGAACTGGACCTATATCCGCCCCTACCCATATAACTCTACGCATCCCAAGCCCGACGATACGCCACAGCGCCAGGCGCTCTACCTGGCCGTTGCGGCGCATTTCGGGCGCACGCCGGCGACGGCCATCGCTCCTCGCCTCCATCCCAGCCAGGTGCCCGGCGGGGTCAACGACTGGGTGGCCTGGCCGTTAGATCGTCCCGACAAAGCCATTGTGGTCGTCATCCATCCTGTCGGCGGCACCTATCACTTTTGGCGCACCGCCAAACGCCGGGGGGCGGCACGCGAACGGATCCCAGGACGAATCCAACTGTATGCCGATCTGGCTCCGATCCTGCCCGTGATCGGCCTGTTCGCCGGCCGCACCCTGGCAACCGATTACCGCCCGATCCTCCAGGCGGCCCAGATCCGGGCCTACACGCCGGACGATCTGCCGGTGTTTTTGCATAACCACCGGATTGCCTGACTACCACCGCTGTGCCTAACTCGATCACAGGTTGCAGCAATTGCTGCGGCAATTCTTGCGAACGTTGGTAGGTCCTGCATAGAGCCTGTTTTATGCTGGAATCGCGGCCCGGCTTTAGCAGGGGATTACGTAGAGGGTCTGATAGCCGGTACATCAAACATTATCTATACCCCCCTGCGTAATTGTTCCCGGCTAGCCGTCCTGCCGGACCCCCGCCGCAAGCGGCGTCCTGCGGAGGGGGTCCGGCAAGCCGTCCAGCCGGGAACCGGGCTAACGCCCGTCATGCAGGGGGGTATAGATAACAGGCCACGGCGAGCCGGAGAGTAAAGACGATCAAGACCCTACACTGCACAGCACACCGATCAGGCAGCTACTACCAGATTAGCACAGGCTACCTGATCACACCAGGCCGACCGATCCGAGAAACACCTGACCCCGGCAAACCACCAATCCTGCAAAGCAAACCAACCCGCCAGCCGCTACCCGATCAGCAGCCGATGACAACAACCAGGAGAAGGTAAGCAAACCGCCAACACTACCCAAGCAGGGTATATCAAGCCGAGAAGGACCGACGATGAGCATATCCAGTTAGATCGCCTGAAGCTAAAAATTAACTCTAAGTTAAGCGTGAAAATGGTTTTTTACAGGCTACTATATCACATTGACAAGCTATCTTACTTGTAGTAATATATCTAGGTAGGCACTTTAATAACAAGATAACCAGCCGAAGGGTAAGCACTTTAGGACAAGCCTACCGATGCCGCTGCACTTTTGCTGGATTGCGTGACGACTGACCCACAAGAAAATGCCCCGGCGCTGCTGACACAGCCCGGAGCGTGACATCAGAAAGGTGAATTTCCGATGCAAGCTAATCTTACCACCGAGACGACGATCACGCAAGCCCAGGCGCATACGACCACGACCAACGGTCCGACCTGGATCACCAAGCAGCCCGCCACGCGCCCGTACCAGCCGCGCCGACCGGCTACCCGCTGGACTGCCGAAGATGCCGCTTATCATGCCGAAGCGTATAAGGCATGGCTGCAAGGGATCGATAGCGACCGCTGGCAGGAGATTTACGGCCAGCACACGCCCGCCGAATTTGCCCACGCGTTGCATGATTGCCGGTATTGCAAAAACGCACAGCAGCAGTACGACACAGCAGGCAAGCCCGCCCGATGGACCGCCCGCCTAGAGGAAGTCCGGCAGCAGATGCGCGCCACGCTCAAGGCGCTGCACTTCGAGAACCCGAAAGCGTTGTGGCAGGAGTACCAGTGGAGCCAGTACCGCGATCCGAACGGATATAGCCCGGATCACGCCGCCCATATCGCCAGCGTAGATCACTATCTATGGTTAGGCGAGACGAGCCGGGCGATTGCCCTTGACGCGATAGACGGCGGGTATACCAGCCCCTACCAGTGCAATATTGATAGCGCACTGGAGGAAAGCCGCCCGAAAGCCGCGCCGGAATACGCCGCCGGCAGCCCCGACCCGCACGCCACTCAGGAGGAATACTATCGGTTACACGCACTGGCCGATGCCGAGATGCGCCAGGCCCGCTACGCAGTCCGGGCCTATATCCAAACCGGCCGCCCCGCCGCCTGGCAATCCGCTGCCCGCCGTCTGGTACAGGCAATTCAGTTTGACCAGGAAGCCGCCGAAGCGAACCTACAGGCGCAGACCTGGTGGCAGGATCGGGAGTTTTCACTAGAACGCAGTGCCCCCGCTGCGCCAGGGACTAAAACCGTAGATATTTACGACCGCGCCGCCGAGACGCACGACGCGATCCAGAATTTGCTGGACTTGCAGCAGCAAAGCCGGGACTTGATCGCCTATGTCGAGAGCCGGAAGGCAGCAGGGAAGGAACTCACGACGACGCAGGAACGGATGTACGCCGAAGCCCAAGACCTACTACCCGTGATCGCTGCCAGTATTGCCGCCCAGACAGCCCGCATACAGGCATAGCACCCGGAACCGGAACTCACAGCCCCGCCGCCCCACCAGGCGACGGGGCTTTTTGTCGCCTTGACCGGCACCCCGGCGCTGGGGGCGGGGCACCTTCGGTTCCCGCGCCCCCAGACCCCCACCCCTCCCTTATCTTCCCCGCTCCTGCTCGCCTGGCTGTTCCCTGCTTCCCGCACACCTCGGCGCTGGGGAGGAAGAAACCCTGCCGGTTTCTTCCTCCCCAGACCCCACCATCTTCCGGCCCCTGGCTGCCCACCTCTATTGGGCGCGCCCAGCCCTCTCTGCGATCCGAACACGCACCCTGATCCCTGGGATCGCATCGGGAAGCAGCGGTAGCCGGGCGGGGCCGTTGCCAGCAAGCTCCGCAAACTCCACTTGCCTGCCCGACCCCACCCGGCAGAGGGGAGGGAAACGATACCGGCTTAGGCAAAGGAGGTCCGCGATGGCGAAAATCTACACCGGCATTGGTTCACGACAGACCCCAGCCGACGTGCTGGCGTTGATGACCCGCATCGCCCAGACCCTCGATGCCGAAGGCTATATCTTGCGCTCTGGCGGGGCCGTTGGCGCAGACACCGCTTTTGCACAGGGCGCGACTCGCCGCGAGATCTTTCTGCCCTGGCCCAACTTCAATAGTGTGCGTGACGGCATCGTAGTGCATGGCCCGACATCGGCGCAGGCGGAGGCGTTGGCCCGCACGATTCATCCCGCCTGGAATCGTCTCAGCCAGGGTGCGCACGACTCCACACGCGCAACGTCTTCCAGGTACTGGGAGCGGGCCTTGACCAGCCTGTGCAATTCATGATCTTCTGGGCATCGGAGCAGGCCGGTGAGGTTCAGGGCGGCACACGCACAGCCGTGGCGTTAGCCCGGCAGCACGGTATTCCCTGCTTTAATTTGGCTGCCCCGGGAGCGCGCGCCCGTCTGGAACGATTCGTCGCCCGCCGGTGAGCCGCGCCCCTTGTCCCTTTTGCGATCTCCCGCTATCCCAACGGGTGCGGCCGTGCCCCTACCGAGCGTCGGGCGCAAGCGCCTGCGGGCACTTGCCCCCTTT
>CBJNAR010000237.1:0-6037 GCA_966434075.1 uncultured bacterium | reverse complement strand
CACGTTCTGGCCCAGGTAGATCACGCGGTAGCCGTTGCGGCGCAGGTACAGCGCGATCACCAGCGCGCCGATTTCGTGCAATTCCTCGGGGGCACACGCGACGAGCGCCAGCCGGCCGCCGGCATTATGCGGGCCGGCATGCAGCAGGTTTGCCAGCTGCCCCCGCATGAAGGCGCTGGCGAAGTGCTCCTGGGCCACCGACCAGTCGCCGCGCATCCAGCGCTCGCCCACCTCAACCAGCAGCGGATACACCAGTTCCTCGACCACCTGCTCCACGGTATAGAGGCTGAGCGCTTCGGTCATCACCTGCCCGGCGCGGGTCTCGTCCATGGCCCCCAGCCAGGTGAGCATCTCGTCCACCAGGACCGGCAGGGCGCGCACCCCGGCAGACACTGCGCCCGCCGCCGGCCCGCGCAGCGCGCCGCCCGCGCTCAGCGCCCCGCCCCCATCGGACAAGTCCGTGTCCTGGCGCGTCCGCAACAGGTCGCAGGCGCGGCTGATGGTCAGGCCTTCTTCCACGCGGGCCTTCAGCCAGCGAATCGTATCCACATCGCGCTGCGAATACATACGGTAGCCGCCCGTGCTCCGTTGCGGCGACAAGATGTTATAGCGGCTCTCCCAGCGGCGCAACGTATCGGCGGCCACGCCGGTCAGCCGCGCCACCGCTTTGATGTTGTAAACGGCCGCGTCCCGATTATCAGCCAAGGTCTCTCCCCCCAAGATGAATTACGCGCCGCGCGCCTGCCTTCCCTGTATCATAGCACGTAGTTCAAGGTTGATCAAGGGTTTTACTAAAGTTGCGGCGGACGAGACCCAGCAGTCCGATCTGTGCACGCAGCGGGAGTCGCCGGGGGAGAGACGGCGGGGTCACGTGCCGTAGGCGGGATCGGCGGTGGGCAGCGGGGGACCGAGCACCTGGCTCACATGATGCAGCAGGCTGGTGATGTCGAAGGGCTTGGGGATGGCCGCTTCGACGTGCAGATCCTGGGCGATCTCGCGCAGCCGCGGGTGGGCCGAGATCAAGATGACCGGCAGATCCTGGCCCCGTTCGTCGCGGCGCAGGCGCGCCAGGAATTCGGCGCCGCTGACGCCGGGCATCATCAGGTCCAGCAACAGCAGCCCCGGCGGCGCCGCGCTCACCTGGTCCATCGCCTGATAGGCGTCGCCCGCGCTGCGGACGGGGTAGCCTTCCTCGCTCAGCAGGCTGGCGATAAAGTTGCGGACCGCTTCGTCGTCGTCGACGACGAGCACATAGGCTTGCATAGCCCCTAGTTTATCACATCTCGCAAGCCAGGGAAAGAGTGCGAGAACCCGGTAATCAGACAGAATCGCAAGAATTAGCCACGAACCAGTCTCTTAGCGGATTGGGGGCTAATCCGGGCCGCCCAGACCTTGACGCGGCAAGGGCGCGCCCCTATAATGAAATTGAGCGACGAGCGAGAAGAGCGGGCGGGTTCCTTACGCTTGAACGCAGTAGCCAGGAGAATTGGCGATGGACGTGGCCGTCATCGAACGGGCTCGGCAGGGGGACGAGGATGCCTTTGCCGAGATCTACGAGTATTACAGCGCGCCCATTCACCGCTTTATTTACCGCATGCTCGGCAGCGCCGAGCAGGCCGACGACATGACCCAGGAAACCTTTATTCGCGCCTATCAGAGCCTGGACCGGTTGGGTCAGGACCCGAATCTGAGCGCGTGGTTATACCGGATCGCGTCGAACGCCTGCATGGACGCGCTGCGCCGGCGCAAGCGGTTTACCTGGCTGCCGATGTTCGACAGATCCGATCGGGACGACGAATTCACGACGGACGATTTTACCCCGCAGATTGCGGAAGCCGACGCGGTGCGTCGCGTCTTGGCCGAGATGCCCGCCCCGTTGAGCATGACGCTGGTGTTGCGCTCGCTGGAAGGCTTCTCCTGCGAGGAAATCGCCGAAATTATGAACGTCCCTAAAGGCACGGTCTTTAGTCGGTTGGCGCGAGCGCGCGAACAATTCGCGCGGCTATATGCACGGGCCGGCCGAGAGGAAAAGGGATGACCTGTGCGCGTTATCGCGCCCTCATTTCGCGTTACCTCGACGATGAACTCACGCCGCGCCAGCGCACCGAATTACTCGATCATGTAAAGCACTGCGCGAGCTGCGCCGCCGACCTGGCCCGCTATCGCCAGGCGGAAGTCTTATTACGCAAAATACCTGAGGGCCAACCAGCGCCGGAGCTGAAATTGGCGGTGCTACGCGAAGCCCGGCGGCGGCGCCGGCGCGAGCGGCACAGCCTCATCTGGCTGCTCTCCGCCGGGGGCCGGGCCAACCCGCGCATCGTCGCCTGCCTGCTGGCCATTGGCCTGCTGCTGCCGGTGCTGGCCGGGGTGCTGTTACCGGTGGCGTCCGGGCAGCCGATCGGGGCGCGCTTTGGCTTCTCCGCGCCCGCCACGCCCACCTCGGCCTACCTGGACGTGCCCGAAAGCCCGACCCCGCCCCCGCCCGGCCCGCTCTCCCCGCCCCACCTGGTTACCACCAAGCCCTACGACGGCGCCGAGGATGTCGATCCGCATACCAGCCTGGTGGTCAGCTTCGACCAGGCCATGGATCGCCGCTCGGTCGAGCGCGCATTCCGCCTCTCGCCGCCGGTGCCCGGCGAATTCACCTGGGAAGCCGACAACCAGGTACGCTTCCAGCCCAAGGCGCCCGGCCTGCTGCAGGGCGTCAGTTACAGCGTGGCCCTGACCGACGGCGCGCGCAGTCTGGCCGGGGCGGCGCTGTCGCCGAGCACGGTGTGGGCGTTCCACACCCAGCCGGGCCCCGCCCTCGGCGCGACCCTCCCGGCCCCCGGCGCCATCGGCATCGTGCCCACGGCCACCCTGGTGCTGACGTTTACCCAGCCTATGGATATCGGCTCGGTGGGCGTCACCCTGGCCCGGCGTCCGGCGCCCGCAGCGAGGCTCGTAGCCAACCGGGCCGGATCGGGCGACCCCGCCTCAGCCTGGACACCCAACGGCAAGGCCGATTGGTCGGAGGATCGGCGCGTCCTGCGCTTTACCCCCGCTACGCCGCTGCCGCCCGGCGAACTCCAGGCGACGCTGCAACCCGGCGCCCGCGCCGGCAGCGGCACCAGCCTGGCACCTGCGGCCTGGAGCTTCACCGTGGCCGGGGCCGGGCCCGGCGTGGTGCTGTCGGGCGGGCGGCTGCTGATGCTGGACGCGACGGCGGCGGAAATCGGCTACAGCGCGAACGTGGACCAGAGTGATGCGGGCGCGCGGGCGGTGGAGTTTGCGCTCTATCCTGCCGGGCGGGCTGTCCTGGAGAGCCATGTCCCCTGGCTGCTGGATAGCGCCGGGAGCGGCCCCTGGCCGCCCGTGCCGACCGGCGATACGTCCCCGCTGAAAACCTGGACCGCGCCCTTGCCGCGCTCGCTCGAACAGCAGGCCGGGCGCAGCCTGACGACGACGCTCCCGCTGCACGAGCCCGGACTCTACCTGCTGACGGCGGATAGCGGCGACGGCCAGGCCGATCAGCGGCTGGTGGCGCTGAGCGACGAGGCGCTGCTGCTGTTCAAGAGCACCGGCCTCTGGCGCGCGTGGGTGAGCAATCCGCTCACCGGGGCTGGGGTCGACGGCGCGCAGGTGCGGCTCTACGACGCGGCAGGCAGCGTGCTGGCGAGCGGCGCCACCGATAGCCACGGCCTGGCCGGGCTCGTGTTGCCGGGGGATGCCCACCCGGCCCTCGTCGTCGCCGAGCACAACGGCAACGTGACGATTGCCCGGCCCGACCCCACCGTGGTGGACCAGGCGGCGATGCAGAGCGCCGACAACCTGGACGTGACGGTGATCCGCGACCGAGCCCGCTACACCCCCGGCGCGACTGTGTTGTTCAGCGCCCTGGTGCGCCCGCCCAAAACCACGCCCCCGGCCACGGCGATCACCGTGGGGCTGCTCGATCCCGCCGGACGCGAACTCGACACGCTGAGCTTGCAGCCGGACCCGCAGGGCGCCCTCCATGGCGCCTTCCCCCTGGCGGCGGGCGTGGCGCCCGGCACCTATTACCTGGCCTTCACGCTCAACGACCGGGTGTTCCATGAGCCGGTGCCGGTGGACGCGCCGGCCCCCGCCGGCGACCCGGCCGCCATGCAACTGAGCCTGCACACATCGGCCACGGCCCTGTATGCCGGCGAAATGCTCACGGCCACGCTGCAAACCAGCTATGGTCCGGCACGGACGGCGGCGGGGGTGCCGGTGAGCCTGAGCCTGGTGCCCCTGGACGGCGCCACCCCGACCCTGGTGCTGACCGCCACCACGGGCGCCGATGGGCAGGCGCAGGTACCATTGCGCCTGCCTGTGCCCGACTCCGCGGCTCGGGGCGCCGCTCCCTCCGGCTACCGGCTCGAAGCCGCCGCCACCGACGCGCTGGGGCGTGCGGCCCAGGCCGCCGCACTGCTCGACGTGCGCGCGGGACGCCTCACCGTCGAGCAAACGGTGCCCACGCGCGCCTTCGCGCCCGACTCCCGCACCGTGATCACCATTACCGTGCGCGACGAAGCCGGGCGCCCGCTGGCCGGGCAGCCGGTGAATAGCGGCCTGGCCGCCGCCGGCCTGATCGCCACCGGCGACCTGACCCAGACGGCGTCGCTGCTGAACGGCGTGACGGCGGTGACGGATTGGCGCGGCGTCGCCACCGCCACGCTATCGCTGCCGCTGCAAGGCGCCTTCAGCCTGCGCTCCGTCGTCACCGACAGCGCGGGTATTGCTGTGGTGGCGGCGACACGGGTGTGGGTCTACGATCAGACCAGCCATGCCTCCGCCGTGGTCCCCTGGTTGCCGGCGACAGAGGCCCTGCTGACCCCCGACCAGGAGAGCTACCGGCCCGGCGCCACGGCCCACCTGTTGATCCAGGCACCGGGCGCGGGCGGCGGGTTACTCGTTACGCGGCTGCGCGACCAGATCGTGAATATGCAGAGCGTCACCTTTACCGCGGGCGGGGGCGTGGTGGCGGTGACGGTGCCGCCCGATACGCGGACCGGCGACCCGCTCGTGGCGGAGTTTCTGCGCTTCGCGGTGAACGACTCCGGGCCGTACATCGTGAGCCGGCGGCTGGCGTTGCCGGTCGAAGCCAGCCAGGAGCCCCGGCTGGCCGTGACCGTGCCCGCGCTGCCACCGTCCGGCAGCTATGCGCCCGGCAGTACGCTGCCGGTGCAACTCGCCCTGACGGATACCGGCAGCAACCCCGCGACCGCCGAAGTGCTGCTGCGCCTCAGCGCCCTGGGCGACGAAACCGCGCCGGCCACGGGCAGCCCGCCCACTGCAAGCTGGCCCGCCGGGGTGCCGGCGCCGCCGATCACCGGCGCATCCACCGAAGCGCCGGTGTTCTGGAACGCCGGGCTGGCCCTGGACGGCAGCGGCCAGTTGACCACGACGGTCCGCCTGCCCGTCGATGCGGGAGTCTGGAATCTCGACGCCTGGGCGCTGACCCCTAGCGGCGTGAGCCACAGCCGCGCGCTGGTGCGCACCCTGCCGCCGCTGGCGGTGCAATGGGCCATGCCGGAATCGCTGGTCCAGGGCGACAACACCACCGCCGTCGCCACCATCACCAATAACCAGGAGACGGTCGCCAACGTTAGCCTGCACTTGCAACTGACCGGCGACCACGCGCTCGACCTGACCAGCCCGCAGGAGCAAAGCTTCCGCCTGGCCCCCGGCGAAACCCGCACCGCTACCTGGACCATGCGGGCGCCCGCCGCGGGCACGGTGCAGGTCAGCCTCGATGCCGCCTGGGGGGCGCCGGGTGCGCCCGGTCTCACGGTCCACCGCGGCCAGCCGGTCGTCGTGGCGCCCTACGGCATTGTGGACGAGCAAGCGCATGCGGGCACGGTCGGCGACAGCGAGTCGATTAACATGACCTTGCCGGGCGATGTCGATCCGGCGACGGCGCGCCTCGACATCTATTGCGCGCCCACCGTGCCGGGCACACTCATCGACGCCGTGGCCGATTTGACGCCCAGCGGCGGCGCGGGGCTGCGCGGGCGGGTCGATGAGGTCGCGGGCC
>CBJNAR010000236.1:0-6038 GCA_966434075.1 uncultured bacterium | reverse complement strand
GACCACCAGCAGCACGCCGAGCACGGCCAGCGCCCCCACCGCTACCCTCCGCGCCGGGCGCCAGGTGATGCCGTCGAGCGTGGCCCACCAGGCGGCGAGGGGCAGCGCAGCCAGCAAGGCGACCATGCTGGTGTCGCCCAGCGTGCGCAACGCCTGCGGCGCGTCGCCGGGGTTGGACAGCACCCCGCCCGCCAGCAGCACGACCAGCCCGGCCACCGGGAACAGGAAGCGCCAGTCGATCCGCCACCCGCGGCGGCGCGCCCACATGGCGGCGACGGCGAGGGCCAGCCCCACGGGCAGCAGCGCAGCGGTCACGCCGTCGAGCAGGCGGGCATCGGGCAGATTGTGCCGCCCGTTGAAGTCGCCCATGACGTTCCACATGCGCAGGTGCTTGAGCAGCGTTTCGCCCAGCGGGGCCAGGCTGCCGCCGCCCTGGATCGCGTCGGCGATGGACACCGAGGCAGCGCGCGCCGCGTAGTCGGCGGGCTGGATCACCGCGTAGACCAGCACCGGGGCCGCCGCCAGCAGCAGGCCCAGGCCGGTCCAGGCCAGCCCCGCGCGCGCCCCCCGCCACAGGCCCCGCTCGGTCAGCAGCCGGTAGACCAGCAACCCCGCCAGCAGCAGCAGCCAGGCGCGCGAAATATAGTAAAGCTGGAAGCCGAGGCCGAAGAACAGGCCCGCGCCCGCGTACCAGCGCAGCCGGCCCGTCGCCAGGGCGCGCAGCAGGCAGCCCGCCGCCAGCAGATCGACCGGCAGCGACCAGGCGGCGTTGAAGCCGATGCGGCTGAAGTTGATCTGCCAGGTCATGGCCGCCAGCAGCGCCGCCGCGACCAGGGCCACCCGCCGCCCGTAGAGCGGGACCGCCAGCCAGCCGAGCGCCGCGACGGCCAGCGTGCCGGCCAGGGCCATGGGCAGGCGCACCGCGACGACGGTGGGGCCGAGGAATTTGATCAGGACGGCGATGCCGTAGAGGTAGAGGGCCGGTTCACCGTTGGCCCCGCCGATGAACAGCGGGCGCCAGCCGTGATAGAGGATGTCCTCTGCCTGTAGCCCTGCTATCGCCTCGTCGGCCCAGAGGCCGCGCGGCACGCTGTCAAGCTGCCACAGCCGCAGGAAGGCCGCCGCGCCGATGATGGCGATCCAGGGCAGGGCCGCTCGCAGCCGCGCGCTGAGAGGTGGAGCGGGTGCCGGGGTCGCGGAATCCGGCGGCGGTTGCGCCGGGCGCGCGATCAGTAGTTCGCCGTTTTGATTTTGCGGTGTAGGGGCCGGTTTCAAACCGGCCTGTCGCCCAGCGGAATTAGGGTGGGGGACTACCAGGGCGGCGACGATGAAGAGGCCGATGCTCACCAGCCAGGCCAGCCAGGGCAAGCCCGCCCGCGGGGCTGCCTGCCCGCCGGTTTGCGCCAGTTGTATGAAGCCGGGCAGCGCGGCCAGACCACAGATGACGGCCCCGGCCAGGATCAGCAGCCGCAGCCGCCCGGCGCGCTCGGTCGCGGGGGCGGCCTGGGCGGGCGGGGCGGGTAGCGCGCGCGGCCCGAGCGCCCAGACGGCCAGGATGGCCGCGCCGGCCAGCACGAGCCAGCCGGTTGCCTCGCCGAAGGTCGCGCGCCGGTCGAGCAGCGCCTGACCGAGCAGCGCCAGCCCCGACGCGGCCCCGCCGATCCCGGCGCGGGCGGCGGGGGTCGCCTCTACCATACCGGCGCGCACTCGGTCCTCCGCAAGCAGGCCCTCTCTCTAGCGGCGGAACCCGGCCAGCACGAACACGATCAGCAGCGCGCCCACCACCACCCGGTAAACGATGAAGGGCAGCGTGGTGTTGCGCTGCAGGAAGCGCAGCAGCAGGAAGATGGCCGCGTAGCCGCTGATCGCCGCGACCAGGAAGCCGACAATGAAAGCGGGTAGGTCACCGGAGGGGATGCCGCCCTCTTTCAGGATGTCGTAGGCTTTCTTGACCCCCGCGCCGACGATGACCGGAGTGCCGAGCAAGAAACTGAACCGTGCCGCGGCTTCCCGCTTCAGGTTCATAAACAGCCCGGCGGTGATCGTGCTGCCCGACCGCGAGACGCCGGGGATGATAGCGAATGCCTGGGCCACGCCGACGGTGAGCGCTTGCTGGAGGGTTAGGTGGCTCATATCGTAGCGGTGGCTGGCGATTCGCTCGGCGATCCAGAGCAGCGCGGCCAGGGCAATCATCACCACGCCGATGATCAGGATGCCGTTGGCCGCGGCTGCCGGCGTGTCACCGTGGAAGATCTCGTCGAGTTTGCTCTCGCCCAGTGCCCCGGCCAGCGCACCGGGGATGGTCGCCAGCACGATGTACCAGGCCAGCCGGCCGTCGGGGTCGGCGGTCAGGTGCCGCTGCGCGAGGCTGTTGAGCGCGCCGCGGATCAGCCGCACCCAGTCCTGCCAGAAGTAGACCAGCACGGCGATGAGGGTGCCCATATGCAGCGCCACGTCGAAGGCGAGACCGGGGTCTTTCCAGCCGAAGAGCCAGGGAATAATGATCAGATGTGCGGACGAACTAATGGGAATAAACTCGGCCAGCCCTTGCACGAGGCCGAGCACGATAGCCTGGATCAGGTCCAACGGATACATACTCCTTCACAGATGGGTCAGTAGCACGGCAGCCCACGGGGCTACCCGGATTCCCGGCCTGCCTGGCCGGGCAGGGGCGGCGCCGCTATTCTCGCGCGGCACCGGACCCACTCTATCAGGTGGGGGTTAAAGGCGGGTTTAAGATCGCCCGGTGTGTCTTACAAGGTCGCAATGATTGCCGGCGCCGGCTTAACGCTTGCCGGACTGCGCGGCATCGCGCGCGCCGGTCCGCACACCGGCGGCGGGCACCCCGCCCACGGACACGCTCAGCATATCGCCGGGGCCGCCCGAACCGCCGGCATTGTCGCCGGAATCGTCCTCCTCGACGGCGGGTTGGCCGGCGGCCTCTTTCTTCTCCAGGGCCGCCAGTTCGCTCCAGGACACACTCTCGCGCACCATGTAGAAGAGGCCCAGGAGAGTCACCGGGAAGTAGAGCGCGGCGTGCAGGAGCACGACGTAGCTGGCGGCGATATGCGGGCCCAGACTGAACACATTAGTCAGCACAGGAATAGCGATACCCTCGAACACGCCGATATAGCCGGGCGACGACGGAACCAGCGTGCCTAGATTGGCCGCCGCGGTCGTCATGGTGTATGCATGCACCGGTATTTGCAGGTCGAAGCCCCAGGCGCCGATGATGTAGTACATGGCGGCCTCGGCACTCCAGGCGGCGACGGATAGGCCCATGACGCTTAATAACCCGCGCCAATTGCGCAGCACGCTAAGACCCTCGACAAAGGAAGTCGTCATGTGCAACGCGCGTTCGTGCAGCGACTCAGGTATCACCTTGCCGACGGGGCTGCGCCCAAGAATGAGGCGGATCAGCGTGACGATCCGCTGGGGTGCTGCCGCCAGGAAGACGAATACCAGCAGGCCGGCCAGGAACAAGATCGTCGACACGCGCAGGGCCAGCGTCAGATCCGCGTTGATCTGTATAAACAGCGCCGATCCGGCCAGGAAGCCGATCATGGTCAGGCCGTCGAAAATGCGCTCCACCAGGATCGTCGCCAGCGTCGCACTTTTGGTCACGCTCTCGCGGCGGCTCAGTATATAGACGCGGATGACATCGCCGAGGCGGGCGGGCAAAATATCGTTGCCCATATAGCCGATGGCGAGGAAGCGAAACAAGCGATTCGGGTGAATGCCTTTGCGGACGGGCGAGAGCAGCACTCCCCAGCGGAGCGCCCGGATCCAGACGCCACCAAAGTAGCAGGCGAGGGCAGGTATCAAGGCCCAGTAGTGAACCCGGCTCAGGGATTCTCCAATTTTCCCGAAGTCCTGGCCGCGGAAGGTCAGGTATAGGAAGATGATACTGATCGCTACCCCGATCCAGAACTTTTTGTCGCGTAACAAAGCTTTCTCTCCGATAGCCGCCGCCCACCGGGCGGGCCTGCGCCGCTGTTAGGGCTGGCGGATGATGGTTCCCTGGTGCTGCTTCGCCAGCACATCCTTCAGCCGCTTGCTGAATTGCTTGTAGCGGCGGATGCCCAGTTTGTGGAAGAGGTAGCGCCGGGCCACGTTCAGCGTCGCCAACCCATAGGTGACGCTGCGGCGGAAGTTGACGGAGGAGGCTTCGGGGAAGTAGCGCGTCGGGACGGGCACCTCGACAATGCGGAACCCGAAAGCGACCGCCTGGGCGATCACCTCGCTGTCGAATACGAAATCGTCGGAATTGAGCAGGAAGGGGATGGTCTCCAGCATGCGCCGGCTGTAGGCGCGGTAGCCGGTATGCATCTCCGAGAGGCGCGTGCCGAAGACGGTATTTTCGACCGTGGTGAGGAAGCGGTTGCTGATAAACTTCCAGATCGGCATGCCGCCCCGCAGCGTGGCCGAGGCGCCGCCCATCAGCCGCGAGCCCAGCACCATGTCGGCCTGCCCCGCGGCAATCGGCGCGACCATGGCCGGCACGCGCGTGGCGTCGTACTGGTTATCAGGATGCAGCATGACCACGATATCGGCGCCGTCCTTCAGCGCTTCCAGGTAGCACGTCTTCTGGTTGCCGCCGTAGCCTTTGTTCTGCACATGGACCAGGCATTTCAGGCCCAGCCGCTCGGCGACTTCGACGGTGTTGTCGGACGATACATCGTCGACCAGGATGACCTCGTGGATCTGCTCTTTCGGCATATCGCCGTAGGTTTTTTCCAGCGTGCGCGCTGCATTATAGGCCGGCATGACGACGATCACTCGCGGAGCGGTGATCGAGGTACTCGGCTCTGGCGGTGCCCCGGATGTAGAGGGCGTGGACATGCGAACCTCCAACCCCAAAATAGTTAATACGACCCTAACTCAGTTATCCCCTGGTATACAGCGTAAAACCGGAACCCCGGCAAACACCCAGTGATCCGGATCGGTCCAGTATACCATATCTGGCCGCCCGACGGCGCGCCGGCGCCGCGGATGGCGCCGCGATCTACCGGCGCAACAACGGCCCGGCACTCGTGGTGAGCGCCGGGCCGCCGGCCTGGTCGTCCGTCACCGGCCCGCACTGAACACGGCGGCCAGCCCGTTGTTCAGGTACAACGCGATAAAGCGATCCGCTCCCGCGGGGGCGATACCCACCGGGGTCAGGATGCCGCCGCTATTGGTGAACTGCCAGCGTTGCAACTCCTGGCCCTGCGCGTTGAAGCGGGCGATGGCCTGCTGCGCCGCGATGGTCACGAGCACATTGCCGGTGCTGTCGCCGGTGAGGCGGTTGCCGTCGCGGGCAATCGACGGCCCCACCCACCAGGCGGCCAGGGGCTTGCCGTCGGGCGCCAGGCTCTGGACGCGGTTGTTGCCGATGTCGGCCACATACAGCGTGCCGTCGGCGGTTTCCCACACGCCGGCCGGTTCGGCGAACTGGCCGGGCCCTGTGCCCTTGCCGCCCAGGGTCTGCACGCTCTGGCCGTCCGGCGTCACTTTGATCAGGCGGTTGTTGCCGGTGTCGGCCAGCCAGTAGTTGCCGTCGCGGGACACGGCCATGCCGCGCGGGAAGAAGCAGGCGCACAGGTGCGTCTTGCCGGTGGCCTTGCCGTCGAAGTCGAAGCTGAGCAGATCCGAGGCGGCGGCGTCGAGCAGGCGCAGTTGGTTATCCTTAACGACCAGGGCCGAGCCTTCGGTCAGCGGTTTGCCGGCGCTGTTGCGGACATCCCAGGCGAGGATCTCCTTGCCGTCGGGCGCGAACTTGTGGATCTTGCTGTCCTGTTCGGTGAAGATATAGATATTGCCCGCGGCGTCGGCGGCGGCGGCGCGGGGCCGGGCCAGTCCGGGGCCCTGCGCCCCCAGCAGCAGGCTGGGCGTCAGCGCCGTTACCGGCCCGGCGGGCGCCTGGGTGGGGGCGGGCGCGGCGGCAATAGGCGGCGTGGGAATGGCCCCCACCGGCACCGGCGGGGGAGTCGGCCCGCCCGCCTCCAGCGACGGTGGAGCGGCGAGCTGGACACGACCGGACGGTCCGGGTCGGGTCG
>CBJNAR010000235.1:0-6043 GCA_966434075.1 uncultured bacterium | reverse complement strand
CCGGCCCCCAACGAGACGGAGATTCTTCGCTCCGCTCAGAATGACAAGGTCGCGCGAGAGGCGACTCAGGGATCGGACAATTCCAGGCCGTCGGTGGACGCGCTGTTGAGCGAGGCGGCGCCCGTGGTGCCGGCCCAGGCCGTCGTGCCCCCCGCCCAGAGGGCCAGGTTGCCGGCCCAGGCCGTCGTCCCACCCGCCCAGGCCGTGGTCGTCCCCGCCCAGGCCGTGGTGCCGCCGGCCCACGCCGTCGTCCCGCCCGCCCAGGCGGTGGTGCCGCCGGCCCAGGCGGTCGTGCCACCCGCCCACGCCGTCGTCCCGCCGCCCCACGCCGTGGTGCCCGCGCCATCCGCGAGGCTAAACATGCCCGTGGCCGGGTCCCAGGTGGTGTAGCCCCAGTAATGCGTGGTGCTGGTCAGGTCGAGGGCAAGGTCCAGCCCCGTATTGGCGCGGCCCGCCGGGCCGGCCAGGATGGCCCGCGGCGCGTCTACCCAGCCGGCCCCTTGCTCCCAGACGCTATAGATCGCGTGGCCGGTCGCCGCATTGATGGCCGTGCGGGCCGTCGCCATGAGGCGGTACTTGACCTCGTCGTTGGTCAGTTGCGGGTTGGTTTGCAGCATCAAGGCCGCGATGCCGCTGACCTCCGCCGCGGCCATGGAGGTGCCGCTAAGCTGGTAATAGTAGCTCTGGTTGTCGAGGGGCTGGCTCACGCCGTAATTCACCTGGGCGGCAGCCTGCAGCCGGGCCGCGGACATCTCGCTGGTCAGCAGGGCGCCCGCGGGCAGCGGGGCGATGGTGCGCGAGGCAGGCACCAACACGTCGGGTTTGACGAACGCCGACTCGGTGGGCCCGCGGCTGGAATAGAAGGCCAGTTCGTCATAGCCGCTGGTGGTATAGCGCCCGCTCTTGACGGCGCCCACCGTGACGACGTAGGGCACGTTGCCCGGCACGGTGATCGTGCCCGCGCCGGGGCCGTTGTTGCCCGCCGCCGCGACCACGACGATGCCCGCCTGCCAGGCGCGCATCACCGCCTGGTTGAGCGGGTCGGCCCAGTACGGCCCGGCGATGGGCGCGTAGAGCGAGAGGTTGAGCACGCGCACGTTGTAGCGCGCCTTGTTGGCGACGATCCAGTCGATGGCCGCGATGACCTGGGCATAGGTGCCGGCGCCGGTCCGGTCGAGCGCGCGGGCCACCAGCAGGTTGACCTGCGGTGCCACGCCGATGGGCGACGGCGGCAGCAGCGGCGATAGGCGCGCCCAGCGGTTGTCGGCAATGGTCGAAATCACGTGCGTGCCGTGCCCGTTCTGGTCGATGCTGTTGCCCGCGGCGGCTCCGCTGTTGCCGTTCGCCGCGTTGCGCGGCAGGAAGTCGCGGTACACCAGGCAGCGGCCCGCGTATTCGATGGACAGGGTGCCGGTGGTGCGGTCCGTGCCGGCCCAGCCGGGCGGCGTGCGCATGGGCAAGAGGCCGGAGTCGATGACCGCAACCGTCACGCCCCAGCCCTGGAGGGGCCGCGTCTCTTGCTGCGTGGCCGACACGCTGACCTGCCCATTGGCGCATGTGGTTTGCGGGCGCGATAGCTGGACGGTCTGCAGTTGGCTGACATTGGTGGCGGCGGACGGGAAGAGCAGCAACCCGCGCGTATCGGCTTCACGGCTGTCGGCGTCGGCCTTCAGCACGGGACCATCGGCCTGCACCCGGATGCCCGGCACGGCGCGCAGGCGCGCGAGCGCCGCCGCATCGAGCGTCGCGGCGACACCGTTGATAATCCCCAGGCGCGTGGTCACGGTGCCGCCCGCCTGCCCCACCGCCGCCGCCGCGGCTTCGGCGCTGCCCGCCTGCACCAGATAACTGCCCGCGGGCGCGGGGGCGACCAGCCCCGCGGGCACGCCGCCGCTCAGCACTCCGAGCAACAGCAGACCCAGCACTATCCGGCCCAACACCGGGAAGAAGCGCGTCATACTATTCCCCCACCGCCACGGCCATGACGTGGCATCAATCACTTGGGATAGCAGTCTCCATGCGCGGCGCTACGCTCGATCCACGGGCCGCCTGGGCGCGGCCCCGCCGTCACAATCCCCCCGGCGTGATTAGTCGCATAGACGATACTATTCTAGCACGCTCAACCGACCGGCACAATAGCCGGTTAGTCCCATTCCAGGGACCAAGGTCCTACAATTTGTAGAGAATTTCAGGGATATGTACCGCGAAGACGGGGATGGATCAGCCGCCTGTAGTAATGAACGAGCCGCGCATGGCGTAAGCGGTCAGGTAACAGCCGCTGCACAGCGCCGTGGTCAGGAACATGCCGAGCAGCAGGCCCACGGCGAGCGTCCGGTTGCGCCGCAGCAGCACGACGCCCGCGATCAGCCCGCCGATCTCGAACAGGCCCCAGGCAACCGTCAGCTCGAACTCGTGGGGCCGGAACAGCGCGCCGGGCGGGTCCTGGTAGTTGGGATCGATCAGCCCCAGCAGATCGCCGGCGATCGTGAGCCAGAGGAACAACCCCAGCCCGAAGCCCACGGCGGTCGCGAGCACTACGGCGACCGTGCGCCAGCGCAGTTGCCCCGGCGAGATCGGCGCGTCGGGGACGGATGGTAGATTGGGGCTGGCGTCCATGGGCGATACTCCCTGCGGTCGGGCCGCTCTCCGCCCACCATACCCGATCGCCCGGCATGCGTCAACCGGCGGCCTGTTTATTTCACCGCGAAGGCGCGAAGCTTATTTAGATTAGTTGGATTTTTGCGTTGCACACACAGCGTAGCGATGCATGGAGCGACGATGCCACCTATATTAATCGTATTCTTCGCGTTCTTCGCGCCTTCGCGGTGAAACATCGTGGTGGTAGTCGCCGGGAGAGGTCCGTGCTATAATCACCGCGCCCGGTCGCGGATGGGCCGGGGTGCAGGCGGGAATCCGCCCCCACGGACACAAGGAGCACACAATGAGCGAACTTTCCGGCAAGGTGGCCCTCGTGACCGGCGCCGGGACGGGCATCGGCCAGGGCATCGCGCTGGAACTGGCCCGCCAGGGCGCGGCGGTCGCCGTGCACTATGCCGGCAACGCGGCGGGCGCCCAGGAGACCGCCGCCGGGATCGCCCGCGCAGGCGGCCAGGCGCACCTGATCCAGGGCGATCTGCGCCAGGTGAGCGAGTGCCGGCGCGTCGTCGCCGCCGCCGTCGAGGCCCTGGGCGGCCTCGACATCCTGGTGAACAACGCGGGCATCACCCGCACCCTGCCCTTCGCCGAGACCGAGGAGGCCGTGTACAACGACGTGTTCGACCTCAACATGCGCGGCTATTTCTTCTGCGCGCAGGAAGCCCTGCCCCACCTGGCCCGCCGGGGCGGCGGCAGCATCGTCAATATCACCTCGATCCACGGCGCGGCGGGCATGGCCGGGTACGTCGCCTACGCCGCGAGCAAGGGCGCGATCATCGCCTTCACCCGCACCCTGGCCGTGGAACTGGCGCCGCAGCATATCCGCGTCAACGCCATCGGGCCCGGCCTGATCGAGGTGCCGCGCTACTACGCGGGCGGGGACTATGATCGCGAAGCCGCTGCCCGGTTGGTGCCCTGGGGCCGGGTGGGCCGGCCCGCCGATGTCGCGGCAGCGGTCGCCTTTCTCGCCGCCGATGCCGCCGAGTTCATCACCGGCCAGGTCCTCTACGTAGACGGCGGCTCGCAGGCGCGCATGGGTATGGACGGATAGTCTAGTATCCCCATCAAGCGACGGGGCCGGTTTCAAACCGGCCCCTACACGAGCGTCGCGCGCCCCGCGACTAGTAGCCGGCCACGATGATTTTGCGGTGTAGGGGCCGGTTTCAAACCGGCCTGCTTTTAGGTGTATGGGCCGGTTTCAAACCGGCCTGCGGCCCAGCAGAATCAGTGGGGTGGACTACTAATAGCCGACCACGATGATTTTGTGGTGTAGGGGCCGGATTGAAACCGGCCTGCTGCCCATCAGAATCAGTACGGTGGACTACTAGGCCGCGGCGCCCGCCCGCCGGCGCGGGAAGTAGAGCCGGCGCACGGCCACCCCGACCAGCAGCAAGAGCAACGCCGGGATCAGGAAGTAGGGCCAGAGCGGCTGCCGGCCCGGCGCGGCCACGGTCAGCCCCTGCCGGTCCAGCGCCCCCGCGGCGGTGGTCAGGTACGCCTTGCCCGCAGCCAGCGCCTGCAGCAGCGGGTCGTTGGTCCCGGCGTGCAGCAGTTCGGGGCCGGGCGGCACGCTGAAGCCCGCCGTCTCGCTCACCGTGGCGCCGTTCTCCTGGCGGGTGAAGCGCGCCTCATAGGCGCCGGGCTCGGCCAGCGGCAGGTCGCCTTCGTAGCGGCCCGGCGCCGTCTGGGCCAGCACCGTGGTGGTCACGGCGCCCGACGGCGCACGCACCGCCGCCGTGAGGTTGGCGAGGTCGGCGAAGCTGTTGTCGGCATGGAGGCTTTCCACGGTCAGGTGGGCCACGCCGTAGCCGGTCGCCGCGCCCGCCGGGCGGCTCACGGTGATGGCCGGCTGCAACTGCGGCTCGACCGGGCTGGGCATCGACCAGCGCACCGCCTGGTCCCAGAAGCGCGCGTACTCGTCCCACAGCAGCCAGGGGCCGGCCCAGCCCGGCCCGGCATCGGACGTGAAGGCGACCACGCGCCCCAGCCCGTAGCTCCACTGGGCCAGCAGCGGCTCGCCCTGGTCCGTGACCAGGCCCACGGTGGCGGTGTCTTTGGCGGTGGTGCGCTCATAGCCGCGCAGTTGCGGCAGGTCCTGCGGCGCGAAGCCGCGCAGCACGGGGCTAGGCACCAGCAGTTGCGGCTGCACCGCGCCCTCGACCATCGGCTCCTTCATCGCCAGGTCCAGTTCCTTGAACACGATCTTGGGGATATTCTGGGGCCGCTCGGTGAAGTAGTAGCGGCCCTGGCCCAGCTTCGCCAGTTGCGTCAGCAACTCCTGGTCGGTGTCGCTGCCGATGCCGATGGTCGATAGGCTCACGTCGGCCTTCTGCAGTTCGCTCAACACCGGGCCGTAGTCTTGGTAACCGAACTCGCGCCCGTCGGTGAGCAGCACCAGGTGCTTGGTGGGCGCGGTGATGGTCTCGATGGTGTGCGCGGCCTCTTCCACTGCCGGGTAGATCGAGGTGCCGCCGCCGGGCCGGATCTCGGAGATCAGCCGCTTGGCGCGCTCCTTGTCGGCCGCCGACTGGATGGGGCCGGGGGGCAAGGCCCAGATATTCTCCATGTCGAAGGCCAGCACGCCGAGGATGTCGCCCTCGCGCAGGGCGTCCACGGCCAGTTGCGCGGCCTGGCGGGCCATGGCGAGCTTGGTCACGCCGTCGTCGAAGACGCTGCGGTCGTTCATGCTATACGACCGGTCGATGATGAGGATCAGCGCCGTCGCTCCCTGGGCCGGGCGGGGCGGCGGCTGCGACGAAACGGGCAGCACTTCTTCGAACACGCTGTCGGCGTAGCCGCCGCGCGCATAGCTGGTGCGCCCGCCGACCGTGACCAGGCCGCCGCCGTGCCGCCGCACATACTCCTGCACGGTGCGCTGCTGGTCGAGCGTCAGGCTCGTCGCCGCGACGTTGTTCAGGATAACGCTGTCGTATTGGTCAAGGCCGCCGGCTTCGGCGGGCACCTGGGCCGGGCTGCCCACATCCACGGTCATCCCCCGCGCGGTCAGCGCGCTCGCCAGGTTCGCCGCCTCGCCCGTGCGGTCTTCCAGCACGAGGACGTGCGGGGCCGGTTTGACCACTACCGATGCGCTGGTCGTGTTATTGGCCGTCGTGGAATCCGCGGCGGTGTTCACCGTCACATCGACGCGATGGAAGCCGGGCGTGCGCGCCTGCTGGTCGAGGGTGATATGGCTCGTGCCCGCGGGCAGCGTCACGCTCTGCCGGCCCTGGACCTGGCCGTCCACGCGCACCTGCACCGTGGCCGAGGTGGCGCGCGTGCTGAGCACGGTCAGGTCGCTGGACAGCGGGTCGCCGACCCGCGCGTAGGCCGGCATCGCCAGCCCCTGGGCCACCACTTCGGGATCGCCCAGCGCTTGCAGCGCCACCAC
>CBJNAR010000234.1:0-6047 GCA_966434075.1 uncultured bacterium | reverse complement strand
GCATCGGCGGGGTGGGCCGGTCTCCCCAGGCCGGGATGGCGCCGGGCGGGGGGGTGGGCCGGGCCGCCGGGGCCTCGTTGGCGGCGGGCGGGCGCGGCGGGGCGACCTGTGAGGTCGCCGGGCGGGGCACGCGCGGGATGTAGCCCGAACGCTGGGCATCGGGCGGCGCGGCTGCCTCTTTCGAGGCAGCCGGTGCCTCTTTCGAGGCAGGTTCCGCCGGCTGGCCCAGGTCGCGCGGTGTGCGGTCGTCAGGTTGGTAGCTCATAACAAAGTCTCTTCCCGCGGTGCGCTGCGCCCCGTCCACCAGGCCGGCAGCCTACGAATCTGCGCTTCGGGGCCGGGCTCACGGCGCAAACCGGCCCGCGAGTCTGCGAATCTGGGTCTATTGTAACATATCCCGGCCCACCACGGCGCAATTTCCGTCAACATCATTATGTTAACGGGCGGGCGGCGGATCCAGTTCTACCGGCTCATCCGGCGCGGCGGGTGCCTCTCCCGCGGCAGGCGGCGCCTCGGGCAGTGCCTCGATCCGTTGCGGGCGCACCCAGACCAGCCAGAGCAGCAGTAGGGCGACCAGCATGACGGCGGCGGCCACGGCCACGCCCCCCGCGCCCAGCCAGCTCGCGCCCGCGGGCGGCGCTACCACCTGGGCGCTAAATGCGATCTCCGTCGGGGCGGGCGGCGGGTTGGCCCCTTCGAGCGTCACGCGCAGGCGGTGGGCGCCGGGCGGGATCGCCAGCAGCGTGAAGCGCAACTCCTGGGTTTGCAGCACGTCCACGCCGTCCAACGCCACGTGGAACACGCCCGGCCCCGGCCAGCGGGCGGCATCCGCCGGCAGGTCCGCGCCCTCGACTGCCAGCGCTACCGGCACGCTGGCCGCGTTCACGGTCGCCCCCGCCGCGGGTTCCAGGATGCGCACCTGTGCGCCCGCGGCCCCGGCGGCGGGTACCAACAGCGCCAGCCCCACTATGCCTACGAGCAAAGCCTGGGCCACGCGCTCGAGGCCTCGAGCGCGTGCCACTCGCCAGGGGTGCACGGGCTAGGCGCCCGCCGGGCGGGCCAGCTTGAGTTGCACGCCGCCGATGGTCAGCACGTCGCCGTCGCGCATGGCCGTGGGCCGGGTCAGTTCCGCGCCGTTGAGCAACGTGCCGTTGGTGCTGCGGTAGTCCTCGGCCCACCAGTGGCCGTCGCGCCAGGTGAGCAGGCTGTGTTCGCCGGAGATAAAGTTGTCGTCAAGGACGATGGTGTTGGTCAGCCGGCGGCCGATGCTGGTGATCGGTTCCAGGTTAAAGCCGGTGCCGGGGGCGATGCCGGTGCTGCCGGGGTTGACCACAATGAGGCGCCCATAGGGGCTGGCCGGCGCTTCGACCGGCTTCACGCCGCGCAGATCGCGCGTGAGCGTGCGCACCACCTGGAACACGAAGAAATAGAGCAGGAACACGAACGCCAGCCGCAACAGGAGAATGACGATATCGAAGGGTAGGTTGGTTAGTCCACTCATAGCATGAATTCTAACTCAAAACCGCCCAGCGAGATACGGTCGCCGGGCGCCAGCACGCTGGTTTCGACCTGCCGGCCGTTGACGAAGGTGTGGTTGGTGCTGCCCAGGTCGCGCACCGCGTAGCGGTTGTGCTGGTAGAGGATCTGCGCGTGGTGGCGCGAGACCCGGCTGTCTTCGATGACCAGATCGTTGTCGAGTTCGCGCCCCAGCGAGGTGAGCGGGCTGGTGATCTGGACCACGGTGCCCGCCGCGCCGCTGATCAGGTGCAGGCTGGCCGGGGGCTGGGCCGGGCGCCCGCCCGGCATCGCGGTGGGACCGGGCCGGGGGCCGGGTTTCATGATCGGCATGGCCGCTGTCGGCTGGTAGGCGATCTCGTCGGCGGCCTCGGCCCGCGCGTCGGGCGCTTCGGCCAGGCGGCTCTCGACCTCGATGGCCCGGCGCGGCACCTCGGCGTTCGCACCGATGATCACACGGGGCGCGCCGATGAGTTCCCAGCCACGCTCCTGCGCAGTCTCGCGCACGAAAGCCGCCATCTCGCGCTCCAGCCGGGTGCGGTAAGGTTCAAAGGCCTTGTAGTCATCCGGGTGCAGGTGGACCGTGTACTGGTTGGGCGCGTAGTAGTGGCCGACGCTCACGGTCACGTTGCCCTCCATGGCCCGTTCGATGCGGCGCGCGACCTCGGCGGGGTGGACGCTGCTGCGGAAGAGCCGCGTGAACGACCCCTCGAACATCCGCTCCATAAAGCCTTCAAAGCGCTGCAATGCGTTCATACAATCCCTCTGCGCCCGCGACGGCGACTCCTCTCTACAATTAATAACGCCGTGGCCCATTATAGCGTACCGCGGGCCGCCGTGCCACGCCGCCCGCGCGGCTCAAGTACGGCTTCCCGCCCCTCTTGTCACTCTGAGCAGTCCGGCTTCCCGCCGCTCTTGTCACTCTGAGCGCAGCGAAGAGTCTCGTCTTTTGGGCTACGCGACGAGATTCTTCGCTGCGCTCAGAATGACACTGCTCGTGTGACGATTCAGAATGACAATGCTCGTGTGGCGATCTACTCAGGCGCCGGCCCGGCGTTTGGCTTCCAGGTGCGCGGCAAAGGCGGGCAGCAGTTCGGCCAGGTATTGCTTGCCCAGCGGCGTGGCGAAGTACGGCGCCCGCCAGCGGCGCACCCCTTCCAGGTAGCGCAGGCCGTTCTCGTAGTCATAGGTGGGTGTCACCCGGCGGATATCCAGGGCGCCGAGCGTGTCGGCCTCCATGAAGGCGATCTCGTCCGGCGCGGACAACAGTTCGACTTTATCGTGCACACTGACCAGATGGACGATGCGGTCGCGCTGGGCGGGCGTATAGAAGGGCGCCACATCGGGCCGTTCGACGAACGCCCGCGCCAGGGCGGCGCCGCGCTCCATGTGTAGCGCCTTGCGGCTCCTGACGACCGCGTGGCGGCTGGAGTCCGCCGCCGCGAACAGCCCGGCATAGCCGATGTCGTGCAGCCAGCCCACCGTCACGGCCACCAGCGGATCGACGCCCGCGGCGCGCGCCAGCGCCCCGGCATAATGCACGACCGCGCGGGTGTGCGGCTCGTCCCAGCCGGCCCGTCCCTGGCGCAGGAAGCCCAGCGCATAGGCTTCCGCCAGCCGCAAGGGCTCGGCGGGCAGGACTTGTTCGCTCATATGAAGATTATACCGTGCTCCGCAATTCCGGCGCGCATTATTATTACGGCGCGTGGCGCCGGCGGGTCGCGCAGTTGTCGCGTTCCGGCGACCTGGATCCTCGGACCCAGGGCGCCGGGCTGTTGCCTCGCGCGCTACGGTGCGATCAGGGGCGCCGCGTAGAGGCGCAGGTCGAGTAGCGACCCCTGGCCCACGGTGTAGGCCACCGCCGGACCGTCGAGCAGGGCGACCACCTCCGCCTGCGGGTCCTGGCCCCCGGCGATCAGGCGGGTCGCGCCGGTAGCGATGTCGTAGGTCCAGACGTTGCCGCCGAAGCGCCCATAGCCGGGGGTCTCGCTCCAGGCTACCTGATTGCCGCGGACGCGCGGCGTGCCCGCGCCGGTCGCGATCTGGCGGAGGGCGGCGCCCGCCGGCGAATAGAGATGCAGGGTGCCGTCCGGGGTAGCATCGGTCCAGGCGATGTAGTCCGCTGAGACAGCATAGCCGCTGTAGCCCTGTTGCCCGGCGGGCAGCAGGATGTCTGCCGCCGGGTAGGCGGGCGTGCGCAGGTGCAGCGTGGAGGTATAGTGCACCTGCTTGCCGCCGTAGCCCTCTTCTTCCGCCCAGAGCACGTTGCCGCCCGCCGCCACTGGCGGCAGCACCCGGCCGTTGTGCAGTTGTGTGGGCGGGCCCCCGGTCACGGGGCGGGCGAACAGGCCCGATCCGGTGCGAGTGTTTGCCGTGTAGTACAGAGTGCCGCTATCCACCGCGATGCCTTCGACCCAGAGCAGGTCCGGTTCGCCCAGCGGGATGATCGTACTCGCGGTTCCGGTGTTCAGGTTGTAGCTCGCCACGCTGTTGCCCGCCTCGCCCTCCACCCAGGCGACGATCTGCCCGTCGCTTGCCACGCTGTAGCGGGTGCTCAGGTGCTCGGTCAGCAGCCACTGGCGGCCCGTATTCAGGTCGTAGCCGTACAGGCGGGTATACGGGTAGCTGCTGTCGGCCCAGAACAGATAGTGCCCCGCGCCCCAGGCCGCCCGGCGCACCGTTGTGGTGATCAGGCCGGCGGTGACCGGCGGGGTGAGCGGCGGCGCGTCGGGGCGAAGGAAGGCATCGGCCAGCCGGGCGGCGCCCAGCCGCCCATCTTGCGGGCCGCCTTGCGTCTGCCAGGCCAGCCAATCGCCGGCCACGGCGGGCCGCTGCTGGTTGCCGGGCGCCGATGCCAGCAGGAGGGGCCTGCTGTCCAGCAACCGCATGCCCCAGATGTCCAGGTCGGTGGCGTTGGGTGCGCCCTTGGCGCTCCAGAGCACCGTGTCGCCCTGGATGGTGATGTCCGCCGCGTACTCGACGGGCAGATCGGTCACGGCGCCGGTGGTCAGGTCGGTCAGGTGCGCCGCCGGGTCGCTCCAGACCAGCCGCTCTCCGCTGACGGCCAGATGGAGGTTCTGCGAGGCGCTACGGATCGTGCGGTCGGCCAGAGTGCGCGTGGTCTGCGTCGCCAGGTCATAGACCTGGACCATGTAATGCTGCTCACCCTCGGTGCGCGGCTCCCAGAGTATCCAGGCCAGATAGCGCTCGGTCAGCACCGGGTAGGTCAGGTAGGTGCCGCCGTAGGGAGGCAGGACGGCGACGCGGATGAGCGCGCCGGTGTCGATGTCCTTCAGCCAGAGTTCGGTGTTGCTCGTGGTCTGCCAGGCGACGTGCCGCCCGCTGACCACCGGCGCGGTGCGGTCGGCCAGCCCGGTGGCGATGGTGTAGCTCGCGCCGGTCGCCAGGTCCTTGCCCAGGATATCGTTCGTGCCGCAGTCCGGCGCACAGGCGGCGACCTGCTGCCAGACGACCAGCGATCCGGAGGCGGCGGGGTCGCTACCCTCGCCCTTCACGTCGGCCACGAAGATGAGGCGGTTAGTGCGCGTGTCGAGCGCGCGCAGGTCCACCTGGTCGCCGAACTTGCCGCGGCTCTCCTTCCAGACGAGGTACGGTCCCGCGGCCTGCAGCGCATACTGCACGCGGCCGGGACCAGGCGCGGGGATGGCGATCCCGCTCGTGCGCGCCTGGTAGCGGAAGGTGCCGAGCTGGCTCAGCAGCACCGCGTAAGGTGTGCCGGCGTGTTCCGGGTGGCGCTCAAACACGGCGCGCTGGAAATATTGCACGGTGTAGGACTTGCCGTCGAGCGGGCTGACCTCGGTGAACTCCTCCGAAATGGGGTAGCCCTGCTGGGCCAGCCCGCCGTGCTGCTCCCAGTAGGTGCGAAAATCGCCGCCCATGTGGTAGCCGGTTTCGGGGAACCGGCGGCTATTGGCGGGGTTCGCGTGCTGATCCGGCCCACCCGCCGGGCCGTACTGCTGCCGGTAGCGGAACACGCCCAGCAACGTGAGCAGCACGTCGTAGGGCGTGGCGTTCTCCGGGTGGTACTCGAAGATGGCCCGCTCGAAATACTGGACGCGGTACATCTTGCCGTCGGTGTCTGAGATCTCCTCCTGCTCGTCGCTGAGCGGGTAGCCCTGCTGGGCTAGCCCGCCGTGCGTGTCCCAGTAGTCGAGAAAGCGCCCCTGGACGGTGTGCCCTGTTTGCGGAAAGAATCGGCTGTTGCTCTGGCCGCGGGCGGGTGGCGGGGACAGACCGGCGAGGGCAGGGAGGATCACGGCTGCGCTAAGAAGAACCCGAATTACGATCTGCTTCATCGTGTGGCTCCTTTTAGATAGCGCTGGAGCGTGGAACAGGCGCTGCTTCATCCGGATCAACGAGCCGGGGCCGGGCCGGTTCCGGCGGGGATGTTGCTCGCTTGTGCGGCACGCCGGCCCCGCGGGCAGCGGCTTTGACGGGGCCGCGCGGGCTATGGTATGCTACGGCGCAACCGGGTGGAGGGAGACGGGGCATCCGGCTGCAATATCACGCTC
>CBJNAR010000233.1:0-6049 GCA_966434075.1 uncultured bacterium | reverse complement strand
TCCGGGGTCGGGCCGGTATACGAGCAGCAGCAGGATCGCGCTGTCCGCCAACTCCGCCGCCAGCCGGGCGATCAGGGCGTGGCTCGACGGGTCGATCCATTGCAGATCGTCGAGGACGAGCACGAGCGGCCGGCGCTGGGCCGCGGCCCGGCAGAGGGCAATGATCAGGTCGTGCAACCGGTCGCGCCGCTGCGCGCCGGTGAGCGCGGCGGTGAGGCGGGTATCACGCAGCGGCAGGTTGAGCAACGCGCCCAGCAGCGGGGCGAAGCGTTCCCAGCCGGGCAACAGGTCGCCCACCTGCCGGCGCAGCGCCGGCGCCTGGGCCCGGCGCGAGGCCCGCGGCGCGAGGCGCAGCACCTGGCGCAGCAAGCGCCCGATGCCTGCGTAGGGCAGGGTCTGTTCGTCGCTACGGCAGCGGTCGCTCGCGATCTGGACGGCGGGCAGCGTGTCTAGGATCTCGTGCAGCACTTCGCCGGCCAGCCGCGACTTGCCGATGCCCGGCCCGCCGGTAACGGCCACCACCTGGCCTGCATGCACCGGGCCGCGCAACGTCCGGTCGATCAATTGGCGGAACTGGTCAAGCTCGGCCTGGCGGCCCACGAAGGGGATGAGCGCGGCGGGTGCGTCCGCGCCGGCGGGAACGGGGCGGGTGAGATGGTGCCCGTTCCGCAGCGGCAGCGCCGGCGGCGCGTCCGCTGCAAGGGGGCGGGGATGCGCGGCGCGGGCGCGCTCGGTGGCGGCAATCAGGCGGCGGCGCATGGCGGCGCGCCGCTCCGGCGGCACGGCGGGCACGGGGGCGTGGCGCAGCCGGTCGCCCAGGACCAGCAGCGGTTCCAGTTCTTCCCGGTAGGCGGGGAACCTGGCGAGTAATTCGGCGGCGCTCAACCTGTCGGGATTAGCCAGACAGTAATCGAGCGCCTCTTGCTTGCTGACGTGATCCACGCTTCCCTCAATCGCCCCATATCGCGCCCACTGGGATGACGCTTGCCGCCGGCGCAGAGTTCCGGGCGGGGCGGCCGCGCGCCGTTTGCGCCTTCGTACCTATATTATATAGTAAGTTGGGATGGAATGGATCGCGATCTTGGATACATTTGTCCATTTGCCCGCCAGCGCGACAGGTGCGCTGCATGTCGCGGGCGCCGGGCGGCTATCTGCGGAGTGCGCCCTGCCGCGCGGGGACGCAGGTGCTATAATACCGGCAACGGGCGGCGGGCGCGGACCACCCCGCCGGGGGACGGCAGACGGAGGGGAGATGCCAATGGCAGCCACAGCGGATGGCCCGGTGTCGGGCGCGCTCGCGCTGGTGGGATCGGGCGAGTATACCGCGGCGATGGACGATACCGACCGCGCGCTGCTGGACACGCTGGGCGGCCCCGGCGCGGCCCAGGTGGTCGTTCTGCCCACGGCGGCGGGTCACGAGGAACCGGCCAGCCCCGCGCGTTGGGCGCGGATGGGCGTGGATCATTTCACCCGCCTGGGCGCCCAGGTGCAGCCGGCCATGATCCTCAACCGGACGGACGCGGAGGATTCCCACTGGCGTGACCTGCTGGAAGCGGCCAACTTCTACTACTTCTCCGGCGGCGATCCCCAGTACCTGGCCGCCACCCTGGCCGGAACGCCCACCTGGGATGTCATCCGGCGCCGCCACGAGGCCGGGGCGGTGCTGGCCGGGTGCAGCGCGGGGGCCATGGCCTTTGGCGGCTGGATCCCCAACCTGCGCGCCGCCTTCACCGGGCGGGCGACCGACTGGCACCCGGCGCTCGGCCTCGTCCCGCCGTTGCTGGTGCTGCCGCATTTCGACCGCATGGCGAATTTCATCGGGCGGGCGGTGCTGCGACGTATGGTGCAAACCGCGCCCGCCGGGGCCTGCGTCATCGGCGTGGACGAGGACACGGCCCTGGTGCGCTTCCCGGCGGGGGACGCGTGGCAGGTCTGGGGCCGGCAGACGGTGTCGGTGTTCGACGGCCCTGGCAACGGCGGCGCGACCGTGTACCAAAGCGGGCAGACGGTCGTCTTGCCGGGCGTCTGATCACGCCGGGAGGGGGTGTTAGTGATGGAGCCGGATCTATCGGCGGTGCGGGCGCTCACGTTCGACGTGTTCGGCACCGTGGTCGACTGGCGGGGAACGATCATCCGCGAGGGGCGCCGGCTTGCGCGGGCGAAGGGCATCCAGGTGGATTGGCCGGCGTTCGCCGACGCCTGGCGCGGCGGCTACCGGCCCGCGATGGACCGCGTGCGCCGGGGCGAGGTGCCCTGGACCAACCTCGACGCGCTGCATCGGCTGATCCTCGACTCGCTGCTGGACCGCTTCCGCCTGGGCGGGCTGGACGCCGCCGAGCGCGACGAGCTAAACCGGGTGTGGCACCGCCTGCGGCCCTGGCCGGACGCCGTGCCGGGCCTGCGCCGGTTGCGGCGGCGTTTCGTCACGGCGGCGCTGTCGAACGGCAACCTGGCCCTGCTCACCAACATGGCGCGCCACACCGGCCTGCCGTGGGACTGCATCCTCTCCGCCGACATGGCCCGGCACTACAAGCCCGATCCGGAAGTCTACGAAACCGCCGTGCGCTTGCTCGACTTGCCTGCGGCGCAGATCCTGATGGTCGCCGCGCACCCCGATGATTTGCAGGCGGCGGCGCGGGCCGGGATGCGGACGGCGTTTGTGCCGCGCCCGCAGGAGTGGGGCCTGGGCCGCGCCGCCGACGTGCCGCCGGGGGTGACATTCGACCTCACGGCAACCGACTTCGGCGATCTGGCGGCGAAGCTGGGTGCCTGAAGCGGGGAGGGCGGGCCGCGGATCATGGATGTCCGCGGCCTGCCCTGCTGTTAGGGCTTGAAGCCGTAGGTCTTGCTGAATTGTTCGACGCCGAGCAGGCCCAGCAGCATCTCGTAGGGTGTGCCCTTGTTCTCCGGGTGGTACTCCAGGCGGTTGCGCTCGAAATACTGCACCAGGTAGGGCTTGCCGTCGGCGGCGTTGCCTTCGATGAAGGCTTCCGAGCGCGGCAGGCCGAAGACCGGCAGCCCGCCGTTGGCCTGCCAGAAGGCCAGGAAGGGCGCGGCGATGTTGTGGCCGGTCTGCGGGAACCAGCGGCTGCCCGCCACCTGCGGGGCCGGCTGGAACGGCGGCTCGTTCTTGCGCGGGTCAGCCAGGGCGTTGCCCAGCAGGCCCAGCAGCACCTCGCTGGGGGTGCCCGCGTACTCCGGGTGATACTCGAAGCGGTTGCGCTGCGTGTACTGCACGGTGTAGGTCTTGCCGCCGATGGTCTCCTGGACTTCGGGCGTGATCGGGAAGCCGAACTGGCCGAGGCCGCCGTGGCTGGTCCAGTAGCGGGCGAAGGTGCCGCGCAGGCAGTAGGGCACTTCGGCGAAGCAGATCGCCGCACCCGGCAGCGGGGCCGTTTGCGCGGGCTTAGCATGGGTCCACGGCTCGCGCAACTCGCCGAGGCGGCCCTGGGCGAACCCGTTGCGCCCGCCCAGCCAGGCATGCCCGCCGTTCGGGCTGATCGCCAGCGACACCGGGTCGTTGTCCTTGTCCTGCAGGATCGGCTGCCCGGCGATGGGCACTACTGTCACGTTGTCGCCGTCGAGCCGCAGCAATTCGGGTTGGTAGAGCTCTTTCGGAGTGGGCAGTTCGCCGTTGTCGCCCAGGTCGAACGAGCCCGTAACCCAGCCGCGGCCCAACCCGTCCACGACGACATCGCGCAGGCGCAGCACCCGGTCGGCGTCGGCGCCGGGCAGGTGCAGGTTGAGCGGGGCGGGACGCGGAGCCTTGTCGGGGCGCAGGCGCACGACGCTGCCGTCGGCCTCGCCCTCGTGAACCGGCAGCGTGATCAGCCAGCCGTTGCCCGCGTTGTCGGCGGCCACGCGCACGGCCACCTCGCCGAGCGGCACCGCCTCATCGTGGATCGCGATCCAGCGCGTGCCGTTCCAGCGGAAGGCGCCCTCGTTACCGCGCGGCGTCACCACGCTGGGGCCGATGCCCCAACCGCTGCGCCCGTCGGCGCTCATGGCGACGTAATCGAGCACGCCCTCGGTCGGCTGCGGCGCGAAGTCCCAACTACCGTTGCGCAGGCGCAGCAGGCGGTAGTCCTGCTCGTTTTTGGTCTCCTGTGCCGTGATCCAGCCGTCATGCCCGTCGGCGCTCAGCGCCAGGTCGGTCATCTGGAAGGTGGGCGTGAAGCTGTTGCGGGCCAGGCGCCAGGCGCCCTGCTGCAACCGCCACAGCATCGGCGGTTGCGGGTAGGAGTTGCCGACGTGGCCGATGGCCCAGCCGTCGCTGCCGTCGGCGGTGATCGCCATGCGCTGGATGAAGACCTCCGGCGGCAGCAGCGCGGGGTTATCGGTGCTGGTGGCGGCAACGCGCCAGGTGCCGTTCTCGATGCGCAGCAGGAAGCTGGTGGCGAAGGTCTGCGGCTTGGGCGAGGCCCAGGCCCAGCCGTTCCCGGCGGCGTCGAGGGCCATGGCGTAGACGCTGCCGATCTCTTCTCCCTGCACCTGCGTGCCGGGCACCGCCGCGCTTACCACGTCGAACGGGAAGTGGTAGTCGCCGCCGAAGCCCAGCCAGCGGCCCTGTGCGTCCTGGTAGACAGGTTCGGCGAAATAGTCGCCCGCCGCCGTGAACGTGCGGCTTTGCTTGTAGTCATAGCGCTGGCCCGGCTGCAACACCAGGTTGGAGACGGCGGGGAAGTCCACGCCTGGCGCGCTCCACTCGCTCTGCACGGCGCCGGGGCCGCGGGCCGCGACCAGCAGCCGCGCCACGGTGATCGGCTGGGACGACGTGTTCTCGATGCTCAGCGCCGCCGTAATGCGCTCGCCGGTGCGCGGCGGGTCGCTGCGCCACTGGGCGTCGCAGCAGGACGGGCGCCCATCGGCCCCCGCGGTCAGGATGAAGCCGCCCGGCTCCTGCACGACGTGCAGGCCGCTGCTTTGCAGCCGGGGCGCGGCGGTGATGGTGGTCGGCCCGGCGGCCTGCGCCGGAGCCGCGCCCGGCGCCAGCGCCGGCACGGCGGCCAGCGCCAGGGCCAGGGCCAGGAACCGGCGCGCCCAGCCGCCCGGCGTGGACGCGCCCTTGTGATGATGGTCGAACATGAAACGAAGTGCCTCCTATGAGTCGCATTAGCGGCGCGGCTGAGCGATTCCCGGTGGTCTCGATACTGCTGGTGTGGGAACCTCGCACGGCCAGGGCACGCCATGTGCCTGCCCGCGCAGCGCCGACCGCATATATTAATGACGGCGCGGGGCCGGGGATACGCGGGACGGCGGGCGTTTGTGCTATACTGAGGGCAGGATGACGCCGTAGGCCGCACGGTTGCTCGCCTCCGAGATGTGTCATTCTGAGCGGAGCGAAGAATCTCCGTCTCGGTCGGGCACAAGACGAGACTCTTCGCTGCGCTCAGAGTGACAAGCTGTCGATGTCATTCTGAGCGGAGCGAAGAATCTCCGTCTCGGTCGGGCACAAGACGAGACTCTTCGCTGCGCTCAGAGTGACAAGCTGTCGGTGTCATTCTGAGCGGAGCGAAGAATCTCCGTCTCAGTCGAGCACAAGACGAGACTCTTCGCTGCGCTCAGAGTGACAAAGGGCTTGGGACAGACTACCGGGAGCCGCGGAGTGCACAGACAGGAGGACGGCTCGATGCTCACATTCCAGGCAGGCGCCCCATGACGACCCTTAGCCTCCAGACGCTGCCCGCCACCCGGCTCGACCCGGCGGACGACGTGGCGATTGCCCTGCGCCCGCTGCGGGCCGGGCAGACCATCACTGTGGCCGGGCAGCGCATCACGCTCCAGGCGGCCATCCCGCCCGGCCACAAGTTCGCGCTGCGGGCCGTCGCGGCGGGCGCCCCCGTGCGCCGCTACGGGCAGATCATCGGCACGGCCACCGCGCCCATCGCGCCGGGCGAGCATGTGCACACGCAGAACCTGCATGTGGCCGCGCTACACCTCGACTACGCGGTGGGCGCCGATGCGCAGCCGGTCGCCTTCGCGCCCGCAGCCGAGCGCGCCACGTTCCTGGGCTACCGGCGGGCCGATGGGCGGGTGGGCACGCGCAACA
>CBJNAR010000232.1:0-6078 GCA_966434075.1 uncultured bacterium | reverse complement strand
TGTATGGCGGCGGAGGATGTCAATCTGGAGTTGCTGGTAGGCCACGTACGAGTCCGAAGCAAAGCGGGCAAAATCGAGGGCCAGACCGGGATTTGGCGATCCGCCGGTCGCCACGGGCACGGGGACCTGCGACCAGTCGGTGTAAACGTGGCTCCAGAAGATCGTGCCCCAGGCGGCGTTGAGCGCGTCGAGTCCGGCGTAGCGGTGCCGCAGCCAGGCCTGAAACGCGCGGCGGCACACCGGGCAATAACAGTGGTCGCCGAATTCGTTGTCGATCTGCCACCCTACCACGTGGGGATGGTCGGCGTAATGTGCGGCCATCGCGGTGACAATGGCCCGCGTGGAGTCGTGGTACAACGGATGGTTCGGGCAGTACTCGCGCCGGTTGCCAAAGGTCAGCCGGCGCCCCTGGTCGTCGACACGGTACAGGTCGGGGTGCGCCTCCATCAGCCAGGGTGGCGGCGAGGCGGTCGGCGTACCGAGGATGACCCGGATGCCTTGCGCAACCAGCCCCGCGATGGCCCGGTCGAGCCACGCGAAGTCGAAGCGGCCTTCCTGCGGCTCCAGCCGCGACCAGGCGAATTCCGCGAGGCGGACGATATTGAAGCCGGCCTCCGCCATCAACCGGGCGTCGATAGGCCAGCGCTCTTCCGGCCAGTGCTCGGGGTAGTAGTCAACACCAAAGGTGTACATACATGATTCCTCTCGTCAGGCTAGGCTCAGCCCCTGATCGATCCTGCCGTGATTCCGGCAATCAGGTGCCGTTGCAGCACCAGGAAGACGATCAGCATGGGCAAGAGGCTGATTACCGAGCCGGCCATCAGCACGTCGAAGGCCGTGCGGCCGGGCGGCCCTTGCAACGAGTTGAGCATGAGCGGAACCGTTTGCTGGGCCGATGAGCGCAGGACGGCGGTGGGCCACAGGAAGTTGTTCCAGGAACTCATGAAAAAGATAATGCCCAGGCTAACCAGGCCGGGGATGCTGGTCGGCAACACGATGCGCAGGAAGATCCGGAACTCGGACGCACCGTCCACCCGCGCGGCGTCCAGCATCTCGTTCGGCATCGCGGACATATACTGCCGCATGAAGAAGATGCCGAAGGCGTTGGCCGCGCCGGGGATGATCAGCGGCAGGGGCGTGTCGATCCAGTGAAAGGTGTTGCGCATCATGATGAACAGGGGCACCATCACCACCGCGAAGGGAATCGCCATCGAGGCGAGCATGAAGCTGAACAGGAAGGCGCGCCCCGGAAACTGAAACTTGGCGAAGGCATAGCCGCCCAGGGCACACAGAAACACCGACAGCACTGTGCTGGTCGCGGCAATGTAGAAGCTGTTCCAGATCTTGCGGAGCGCGTCCGATTGGTCAAACAGGGAGATATAGTTGTGCAAGGTCGGGTGCTGCGGGAGGAACGTGGTGCCGGCGAAGATCTCGGCGAACGGCTTGAACGACGAAACCAGCATCCAGAGGAAAGGGAAGATCATGAAGGCGCTCAACAGTAGCAGCGCAATGTAGACGACGATACGTGGCGCCATGCTGCGCGCGGGGCGCGGGGGCACGATCGCGGTACGGGCCACGGTTAAGCCTCCCTTCGAGTCACCAGCCGCAGTTGGGCGAGGGTGATCACCACGATGATCGCAAAGTACACATAGCTCATCGCGGCGGCGTAGCCAAACTTCAGCGCGGTGAAGGTGTTGGAAAAGATCTCCATCATCGGCGTTTCGGTGGCGCGGATCGGCCCGCCGCTTGTCAGAATGTAGGGTTCCGTGAACATCTGGAAGGTGCCGATAATCGACAGCGTGACGGCGAAGATAATCACCGGCCGCAGCAGCGGGATCGTGATCCGGAAGAAGATTTGTGTGCGGGAGGCGCCATCCACCAGCGCGGCCTCCCCGATCTCGCTGGGGATGGTTTGCATGCCGGCCAGCATGATCACGGTATTGTATCCCAGCCACGCCCAGATCATCAGCAGGCCCAGCGTAATGCGCGCCCACCAGGGATCGTCGAGCCAGGGGATCGGCCCGATGCCGACGAAACCCAGGAAGTGATTGGCGATGCCCGCCCGCTGGTCGAAGATGAGCTTGAACGTGTAGCCCGTCGCCACCATCGAGGTGATATAGGGCACGAAGATCAGTGCGCGCCAAAGGCCCTGCAGCTTAACGAAATCGGCATGTAAGATCGTAGCTAGCACGCAGGCCAGAAACGTCATCAGCGGGACGTAGATAAAAAACAGGATGGCGCTGTTCAACATCGTGTTCCAGAAGATACGATCGCGCAACAGGAGCACGTAGTTGTCCAGACCCACGAATTTCATGTCGCCTACCCCGCGCCAGCTATGGAGACTGAGCCACAGGGAGAAGATGATGGGATAGACCCCGAATATCACGAAGAGGATAAAAAACGGCGAGATAAACAGCAGCGGAAACCGGAAACGCCAGAGCCGGGCGAGCGGATTACGCGGGCGCACGCCCGCCGCGCCTGCCACCCACTCAGCGCGGGTGGCAGGCACGCGAGTCTTCGATAGCTCCGGCTGCGGCGGTGAATTGCGCATGCGGAGGCTCCCTCTACTTGCGACCTGTCCTGTCGCGGATCGCACCGGCGGCGTTGGCCAGCGCGTCCTTGGCACTCTGCTGGCCCAGGGCGAATTTCTGGATCTCCGGCGTCAGCAGCGAGTTCATCTGCTGATAGTCGGTACTGTAGACGCCCGCCTGCGGAATCTCCTTGGCCACCTCGGTGAAGAAAGCCCGGGCCTTCTGGCCGTCGAAGTAGGGATCGGGCTCCTGGAACGCCGGGTCGCTGTAGGTGCTTTGCAGGCCGGGGAACAGGTCGGTTTGCTTGTAGATCGCGACCTGCTCGGCGGGCAGGCCCAGATGGAACTGCACGTAGGCCCAGGCGGCGTCCTTCTGTTTGCTACCTTCGAAAATGGCGAGCGACGATCCCCCGTCATTGGCCGATTGGACTCCGCCCGCCTGCCAGGCCGGCAGTTTAAAGATGCCCCACTTGCCGGCGGCATCGGGCGCGATGAAGCTCTTGAAGAACGTGCCCATCCAGACGGCCTCGGGTACCGTGGCCACGGTGCCGTCCGCCATCTCCTTATACCAGGCGTCGGTCCAGGGTTGGGTGTCGGCGGCCAGATCCTCCTGCCAGAACTTGCCGATATATTCCAGAATCTGCTGGATCTGGGGATCCTTGTCCAGGATGACGTTGCCGTCCTTGTCGACATAGCCCAGGCCCTGTTGCCACATCAACATCTCGAACAGGCGGCCGTCGTTCTGGGCCTTAGCCTGCTGCCACATCGGCACGCCCGCCTTGGCTTTGATCGTCTTGGCGGCCTGGTAATAATCGTCCCACGTCTTGATGGAATCGGGATCGACGCCGGCTTTGGTGAAGACATCGCGCCGGTAGAAAATCGCCACGGGCCCGCTGTCCCAGGGCATGGCGTAATACTTGCCGCCGGCCATCGCCTGCTGCCAGCGATACGCGTTGAACTGGGGCACATAGGGCTGCGCCTTGTCGCTGATATCCGCCAGGATGCCCAGGCTCACAAACTGGGCCAGGTGGGAGTCCTCGATGAGCGAAATATCGGGGAACCCGGTGCCGGCCGAGGCCGCAAGCTGGATCTGCTGATAAGTCTCGCTGGGTTGCCGCGCGACATACTCGACGTCGACATTGGGGTAGGCCTGCCGGAAATCGGCGTCCACCACCTTGAGTCCGTTCAGCGCCGCATCCCACCCCCAGACGGTGATCTTGCCCGAGATGCCGGGTTGCGGCGTGATCGCCGGATTATTGGATACGGTGGTCGTAATGACCGACACGGCCGGCGTATTTGTCGGAGCGGGGGCGGCGACCGTGGTATCGGTGGCGGCGGGGGCCGCCGTCGTTGCCGTGGCCTCGCCGGGCGCATTGCTCGTTCCCGTGGTGGCCGTGGCCCCGGCGGGCGCGGGGACGGGAGTGCTGGTAGGCGCTTCCGTGCCGCAGGCCGCCAGCAGCGCCGCCAGCAGCGCGAAAACCGTGGCTAGCTGCAAGGCTTTGTAGATGCGCGAATGGGTAAGCACGTTGAGTCTCCTTTCCTTCTGTGCCTGTGCGAAACTACTGCCTGGTGCACTGTATCGCCACCTGTACGCGCAGCCGGCGACATCCGGCGCACATCCGGCCCACTCAGCGGAAGCCTGCGGGAGTACGGGGGTGATCGTTCGCCGGACCCCGCCAATACGCTCTGTACGCCCGCGCATCGCGCGCTCTGGTTATCGACCGCGAAGCGCAGGGGGAACTCAGGGAGACTGCTGCAGCGCGCGTTCGCGGGGTGTTCGTTGGTGGGGAGTCGGGTGTTGGAAAATCGGATTCCGGCCATACCGCCAGGGCTAGCGCTGCGCCGGGAGTACCAGCCGGTGAGAGTGGCCTTGTTTACCACCGGATAGGCTTGGCGCGTTGCGGTCGGGGAGACTGGGGCCCCGCCAACGACAGGCACGGGCGATGGCCCGGGCCATCGCCCGTGCCTTGCTGCCTGTGGAATCGTAGCCCGCTTCCCTGCACGCATAATCGACCTCTTGGCTGCAACCGGCTCCGGGAACGGTAACGGGAACGATCACATTATAGCAGATTACCTTTTGCTGTCAAGATGGGGTTCCGCAACCGGCTCACCCGGCGGCCCTGGCCGGGGTAGGGCTGCCGGTCGATATTCCGGTGGTGATCTGTGGAGTCGGCAAGATGAGCCTGCGGGCCGCCGAACAACTGCGGCGCGCTCCGCAAGCCACCACATCGCCCAGGCCTGTAGTACTCACAGGTACTTGCACGTCGGGATCGACCAGCGTATACTTGCAGCGAATCGCGGCTGTTTTATGCGGGCACCTCACCCGCCAGGTTTATTGCCTGTACCACCCCAACTCCGGCTCCCTGGTTACTTACCAGGGAGGCGCACGCCGATAAAGGTATTGCATTGGGTCGCCTGACCGTCCTCTTACTGGGGCCGCCCCGCATCCGGCACGACGCCACCGACGTGCGCCTGGACACACGTAAGGCGGTCGCGCTGCTGGCTTACCTGGCGACGAGTCGCCGGCGCTATGCGCGTGACAGCCTGGCCGCCTTCCTTTGGCCGGAATACAGCGATTCGAATGCCCGCGCGGCGTTGCGGCGCACCCTATCGGCGCTGAACCATGCGCTCCCTACCGGCTGTCTGGATATTACCCGCGATAGTATCGCGTTGAGCAGCGGTGCCGCTATCGACCTGGATGTCGATCAGTTTCACGCATATCTCCGTGAGTGCCGGGCGCACGGGCATCCCGCATCCGGCATCTGCCCCGCATGCCGGGAGCCCCTGACACGCGCGGTGACCCTCTACCGAGATGAGTTTCTCGCTGGTTTCACCCTGCGTGATAGCGCCGCTTTTGACGAATGGCAGCAAACGCAGGCCGAAACGCTCCGGCGCGAGTTGGCGCGGGCCCTCGAAAACCTGGTTCAGGTGCAGAGTAGCCTGGGGCACTTTGACGAAGCTCGCCTGACAGCGCAGCGCTGGCTGGGTATTGACCCGTTGCATGAACCGGCACACCGCCAGCTGATGCTGCTGTTCGCCTGGTCGGGGCAGCGCGCAGCCGCGGTGCAGCAATACCGGGCCTGTGTGCAGGTACTGGAGCGCGACCTGGGAGTCGCACCGTTAGAAGAAACGACCCGGCTCTATGAAGCCATCCGCCAAAACCGCATCCCGACTCCACCGGCGGTGCCGGATGTCCAGCGATCCATCCATTCAGGCGCCGCATCGAGCCTCCCGGCGAAGCTGGGGGACAACCCCATCCCCGCCGCGGCGCCCCGTCCTGTCACGGACCGCGGCGCGCTGCCCCTGGTGGCACGGGCCCCGGAATGGCAGACGCTGCTGGAGACGTATAACACCATCACCGAGCATGGGCGCATGGTGGTGCTCCAGGGAGAGGCGGGGATCGGCAAGACGCGGCTGGCCGAGGAGTTCCTGGCCCACGCGCGCGCGGCCGGCGCCATCACCCTCGCCGCCCGCGCATACGAAGGCGAGCAGAACCTGGCGTACGGTCCGCTGGTCGCCGCCTTACGCATGGCGCTCGATGGGCCAGA
>CBJNAR010000231.1:0-6097 GCA_966434075.1 uncultured bacterium | reverse complement strand
AGGACCTGGAGATCACTCACCTGGAGAACTGCGACCTTTGCGGCGGCACAGGCAGCGCGCCCGGCAGCCAGCCGATCACCTGCCCCACCTGTAACGGCAGCGGCGAGGTGCGCCGGGTGCAGCAATCGATCTTCGGCCAGTTTGTCAGCCTGGCACCGTGCGAGCGCTGCGGCGGCGACGGCCAGATCATCAGCGTGCCCTGCGAGCGCTGCAAGGGCGATGGGCGCGTGCGGGCCAACAAGCACCTGGTGGTGCGCATCCCCGCCGGGGTGGACGAGCATTCGCAGATCCGCCTGGCCGGCGAGGGCGATGCCGGCCCCAACGGCACTCCGCCCGGCGACCTGTACATCGAACTGTCGATCAAGCCGCACAAGTTCTTCCGCCGCCAGGGCAACGACATCTGGATGGACCTGCCGATCAACATCGCGCAGGCGGCGTTGGGCGCCGATTTGCAGGTGCCGACGGTCGGCAACGGCACGGCCAACCTCAAGGTCCCGCCCGGCACGCAGTACGACAAGGTCTTCCGCCTGCGCGAGCTGGGCGTGCCCCACCTGCGCGGCGCGGGCCGCGGCGACCAGTTGGTGCGCGTGAAGATCCAGGTGCCGGCCACGCTGAGCGACCACCAGCGCGAACTGCTGACCGAGCTGTCGCAGACCTTCGGCGAAGAGCCGCCGCAGCCGGAGGACAAGGGGTTTTTTGGCCGGATCAAGGATAAGCTGAGCAGCTAATCACCGGTTATTATTTTGTCATGCTGAACGAAGTGAAGCATCTCGTCTCTTACCCCACGCGCCGAGACTCTTCGCTGCGCTCAGAGTGACAAGTGCCCTATTGGGGTCATGATCGCAAGGGGGTTCGTCTGTAACAAGACGAACCCCCTGCTTATATGATAAAATAGCGGGGCGGCGCGTTGGAAACAGCAGCCAGGCCCGCCGCCAGGGGCTGCGAAGGGAGTGCTATGACTGGTATTCTCGTCCGGTGGGCGATCACCATTATCGCGGTATTCGTCGCGGCCAAGCTCCTGCCCACCATGATCAACTACGACGACTGGCTGGGCCTCGCCATCTTCGCGGCGGTCCTGGGCCTGGTCAACGCCATCGTCAAGCCCATCGTCGCCATCCTGTCGTTGCCGGTGGTGCTGCTCACCCTCGGCCTGTTCTTGCTGGTCATCAACGCGTTGATGTTCTGGCTGGCCGCCTCGCTGGTGCCCGGCTTCTATGTCAACGGCTTCCTGGGCGCCCTGGTCGGCTCGATCATCGTCAGCCTGGTAAGCTGGGTCCTGTCGGCGCTGCTGCCCAACTAACCAAAGATCCCCCTATCCGTTGTCACTCTGAGCGCAGCGAAGAGTCTCGGCGGTGGGGCACGAGACGAGATGCTTCACTGCGTTCAGCATGACATGAGAGGCTGAGTTCTCGGCCCGCTACATCCTGATCTGGAGAGAGGAAACGTCCTGATGCCGCGTCTTCCCCTGCTCGCTCGCGGGCTGCTGCTGGTGGTGCTGCAACCGGCGGCGGTCGCCCTGGCCGCCGGTCCGGCGGCCACCACGGTCCCCGCGCCCGATCCCGCCTTCGCCCATGTCTGGGCGCGCACCGACGAACTGGTGCGCGCGCATGATGTCACTCGTAGCTGGTACTGGGGCGAGGCGCCCTTTGCCCGGCTGCTGGAGCCTTTCGCCGGGGTGGCTTCGGGCACGCGGCTGGTCGAATACTACGACAAGGGCCGCATGGAGATCAACAACCCGGCGGGCGACCGGCGCAGCCCCTGGTTCGTAACGAGTGGCCTGCTGGTCAAGGAACTGATCTCCGGCGAGATGACCGTGGGTCTGACGCAGACCGAAGCCCACGCCCCTTCGACCCAGCCCATCGTCGGCGATTGGACGCCGGAAAACCCGGCGCCGAGCTACGCGCTGTTTGGCCGGGTGTCCTCGCTGGCGGGCGACACGAACCGCGCCCCCAATCGCGTCGGCACGCACGTCGCGGAGACGCTGGACAACGCGGGGCGCATCGGCCAGTCGGCGGCCCTTGGCGCGAAGCCGGGCACGCGGCTGGGCACCTATGTGGAGGTCGCCGGGCACAACATCCCCGACATCTTCTGGAACTATCTGCAGGCGCGCGGCCCCTATCTGGACAACCGCACGCTGACCAGCGGGCCGCTGATCGACTGGGTCTACACCATGGGCTACCCGATCAGCGAGCCGTACTGGGTGCGGGCGCGGGTCGGCGCGAGCGAGCGCGACGTGCTGGTGCAGGCTTTCGAGCGCCGTGTGCTCACCTACACGCCGAGCAACCCGGCGGGCTGGCAGGTGGAGATGGGCAACGTGGGCCGCCATTATTACGATTGGCGCTACGGCACCAATCGCCTGGGCCAGGTCAGCCCGCCGCCGGTGGCCGTGCGCATCACCAGCCAGGCCGTGAAGCTCGATACCCGCATCATCCCGACCTATGTGCAGGACGGCGCCTGGCAGGTGGCCGACTACGCCGCGGGGTGGCTCTACGGCACGGCGCAACCGGGCCAGCCCGGCAACAGCGTCTTCGCCGGGCACAACAACTGGCGTGGCGAGGTGTTCCGCTACCTGGAGTTCTTCCACATTGGCGACACGTTCACCATCACCATGAGCGACGGCACGACCCATCGCTACCGCGTCACCGAGATGTACAAGCTGCCGCAGGCCAACGCCGACCGCGATCAGCAGATCGCCAACGCCCGCTATGCCGACAACACGCCCGACGAGCGCGTGACGCTGATCACCTGCTGGCCGTACACCACCTATACCCACCGGCTGATTATCATCGGCCACCCGGTGCCCTGATGAGCGACCATATCCCGCCGGACGACCCCGCGGCGCAGGAGTTGCGGCCCATCGACCGCAACCTGCTCGATCTGGCGACGACGCGGGCGCGCACCAACCCGCGCCGCCGCGCCCTGTTGCGCTACCACGAGTTCCCCGAGCCCGTGCAGCGGATGCTCAACGCTATCGAGCCGGACAGCTATGCCCGGCCCCACCGCCACGTCACTCCGCCCAAGGTCGAGGTGTTCCTGGTGCTGCGCGGGCGGGCCATCGTCGTGCGCTTCGACGACAGCGGGGCGATCCTGGAGGCGCCGGAAATCGCCGCGGGCGGGCCGCGCCACGGCGTCGAGGTGCCGCCCGGCGCCTGGCACATGGCCCTGGCCCTGGAGCCGGACACCGTGTTCTACGAGGTCAAGGAAGGCCCCTACGACCCCGCCCGCGACAAGACCTTCGCCCCCTGGGCGCCGCCGGAGGACGACGCCGTGGCCGGGCGGCGCTACCTGGAAGGCATCCGCCGGGCGCTGCGCCTGCCGCCCCTCGTCGCCCATCTGCCCGACCCCACCGCCCTCGACGACGACGAGGACGACCTGTTCTAGCGGGGGCGCCCCGGCCTTGACGCAGCGGGCGATTCCGCTTCGGCCCGCCTGCCTGGGATAGAGGGAGTCAGGAGGGCCGCGCATGACTCGGGCACCTGCACTCCAGATCGCGGACATCGCCCCGGCGGTGCTGGCGGCCCTGGCCGGCTACCGGCTCACGCCCGCCCAGATCGCCGCGCTGCCGAAACCGGTGCTCAATCCCGAGCAAGGGCTGATCACCGTCGAACCGGCAGGAGTGCGCGCGAACCCGACCGCGTTCTGGTGGTGGCGTGCCTACCCATTCCATATGCTCTCGATCCTGGCGCTGCTCGACGTGCCCTTGCTGAACGGCGGCGAAGTCGCGGACTGGATCAAGCGGCAGCAACACCCCGACGGCTACTTCCGTCCGGATCGGCTCGGCCACACGGTGCGCCAGGCGACCTATCACGCCTATGTGATGCTGCGGTTGCTGGACGCCCAGGCCAATAGCGCCGGCTGGGACCGCTACCGCCTGATCGATCTGCTTCAGAGCCAGTATCAGCCGGGCGCCCGCGTGCCGTTCGCGCGGCTGCCCCGCGACCGCAAGGACCCCAACAGCGAGTTTGAGGTTATCCTGGCCTGCGTGGCTAGCCTCGGCGCCCTCGGCGACCATCTGGCCGATGCCGATGCGGCCCTGCGCTATCTGGCGACCCGCCAGGAACCCGCCGGGACCTTCCGGCCTCGCGGCTGGGCCAATACACCGGACGCGCCCCGCGAAGCCCCGACTGCCGCCGCTGTGCGCAGTTTCCTGCTGCTGGGCGCCGATCCGCCCCACGCGGCGCGCTGTGCGGCGACCATCCAGGGCTGGCAGCTTGTCGACGGCGGCTTTGATGCCGTCTTCGCGCAGTATCCCGCGTATCCCCAGATCTCGCACCTGGTCGCAACGGCCAGGGCGGTGCTTACCCTCGATCTGCTGGGGTCCGCGCCCGTGGATCGCGAGTCCTGCATCCGGCGCATCCTGCAATTCTGGAGTCCGAGCGGCGGGTTTTTCGCCGACTCGCTGCCGGTGCCCGCCGGCGGACCCGATCCGAGCACCCTGCGGGCGACGCACCACGGTCTCCTCGCCCTGGCCGCATTAGGCATGTTGCAGCCGGCCCCTGAACGTCTGCCGGAACTGCTGCTCTATAGCGATCTGGGCTGACGCGCCGCCGGGGCCGTGGCGCTACCCTGCCCCTCCATAAATCGCCGCCCGCTCAGGCTGCCCGGCAACCGGCCACCCAGGCTCTATGGTATAATGGCGCCGGACACCAACGTGAGGCTGCCGGCTGGCCGGCGGCAGGCCGGTTTCAAACCGGCCCCTACAGCGCGATGGGCAGCGGGCCGGTTTCAAACCGGCCCCTACACGGTGATATTTGCGAGGCGGGTAAGACGGCGGGCAGCCGCAGGAGGGCGAATGGCGACGACATACGAGAATATCCTGGTCGAGCGCCCCGAGGGCGCGCCGGGGGTGGCCCTGCTGACCATCAACCGGCCCCGCAAGCTGAACGCGATCTCCATGGCGACCTTGCGCGAGATGGAGGCGGCCATCGAGGCGCTGGCGGTGGACTCCGGCGTGCGCGCCCTGGTCATCACCGGGGCGGGCGAGCGGGCCTTCGCCGCGGGCGCCGATATCAGCGAGATCCAGGGGCTGCATGGGGCCAGCGGCGGCATGGAGATGTCGCGCTTCGGGCAGCGCGTCTTTGGCCGGCTGGAGGCGATGCCCAAGCCGGTGATCGCCGCCATTAACGGCTACTGCTTCGGCGGCGGTTTCGAGCTGGCCCTGGCCGCCGACGTGCGCGTGGCCACCGACACGGCCCAGTTCGCCCAGCCCGAGATCGACCTGGGCATCATCCCCGGCTTTGGCGGCACGCAGCGCCTGCCGCGGGTCGTCGGGCGCGACCGGGCCAAAAAGCTGATGATGACCGGCGAACGCTTCTCCGCCGCCGAAGCCTACCGGCTGGGCGTGATCGACCACATCGCCCCCGCCGACCAGCTTATGCTGCAGGCGCTGAACCTGGCGGCATTCCTGGCGGCCAAGGCGCCCATCGCCCTCGCGCTGATCAAGGAAGCGGTGAACCTGGGCATGGATGGCCGGCTGCAAGACGGGCTGGAACTGGAGTCGCAGTTGTTTGGCCGGGCGACGGCGACGACCGACCGCGTCGAGGGTACCACGGCGTTCCTCGAAAAGCGCAAACCGGTCTGGACCGGGCGCGTGGCCCAGGAAACCGACGCGCTGCTGATGAGCCAGCCGGCATCCCGGCCCACGATTGAGCCCGACGAAGACCCCAGCAACACGGACCTGATCTGACGGGTAGCAGGCCAGTGGATCATTCGACGCCTCCTGAATACGACGTGGTGATCGCGGGCGATGTGTACTGCGATCTGATCTTCACCGGCCTCGACACGCTGCCGCGGCTGGGCGAGGAGCACTTCGCCCGCGCCTTCGAGATGACGCCCGGCGGCGTGTTCATCACCGCCGCCGCGCTGGCGCGCCTGGGCTTGAGCGTGGGTCTCTGCTCCTGGCTCGGCGACGACCCGTTCAGCGAGTTTGCGCTGCGCTGCTTCGCCCAGGAGGGCCTGTCCACCGCGCTCGTGCAGCGCCGGCCCGGCCCGCTGCCCACCCTGACCGTCTCGCTCTCGCTGCCCGGCGACCGCTCCTTCGTCACCTACCGGGCGCCGCGGCCCAGCCCCGATCCCGCCGCCGTGCTGCGCCGGACCA
>CBJNAR010000230.1:0-6109 GCA_966434075.1 uncultured bacterium | reverse complement strand
CGCCGTCGGGTTCTTGGTGCGCACCAGCGCATACCGGTCGCACTGCCGTTCGTAAAACCGGCTGATCGCATTTTGTAGCGGCGAGAGCACGAGCGAAAACACGCTGAGTGTAAACATCACCAGCGGCAGGCTCGCCACCGGCGCCGACGCAGCCGTCGGAATTCCGGCCCACGACACGAGCACCCGGTCGATCAAGTAAAAGCCCGCAAGGCTCACGACCACGCCCGTCGCAATCATCTTTGGGATGTGCTTATGCACGTGGTGACCAAGCTCATGCGCGAAGATCACGTCGATCTCATCGTGCGAGAATTTCTCCAGCAGCGTGTCCCCCATCAACACCCGCCGCGTCCGCCCGAGCCCGGCCAGCATCGCGTTCGCTTTCTGCGTATCCGCGCTCAAGCCCAGCCGATACACACCTTCGATCGTAATGCCAGTGCCTTCCGCCAGCCGTTTCATCCGCGCATCAAGTTCGGCGTTGTCGATCGGTTCCACTTTATAGAACAGCGGTACGATCAACACCGGCCAGCAGACTGTGCCTCTAAAGGGTGCGGGCAGCCTGCCGACGTTCACGCCAACGCCAACGGCCACTAACACGCCGACTAACACGCCGACCAATACGCCAACCAACACGCCAACCGATACACCCACCAATACGCCAACCAATACGCCAACCGATACACCTACGAACACACCGACCGGTACGCCGACCAACACACCGGCCGCCACGAATACGCCGCCCGCTACACCTACGCACACCCCGACGAGTACACCGGCCGGCACCGCGTTGCCGACGAGCACGGCCACCCCGGCGCCGCCCGCCACCGCCGGCCCCACGGCAACCGCGCCGGCGACCCCGACCCCGCCGGCCGGCCCCCCGGCCACCGGCACGCCGTCGCCCACGCCGGTGCCGTGCAGTGTCACGTTCGGCGATGTGCCCGAGGGTTACGTGTTCTATCCCTACATCCGCTGGCTGGCCTGCCGCCAGGTCATCAGCGGCTACAGCGACGGCACCTTCCGCCCCGGCAACACCGTCACGCGCGGCCAGCTCCTCAAGATGGTCGTCAACGCGGCCGGGTGGACCCCCGTGCAGCCCGCCGGGCCGACCTTTGCCGATGTCCCGGCCGCCAATCCTTTCTATTCGTATATCGAGTCCGGCGTGGCGCAGGGTATCATCAGCGGGTATAGCTGCGGCGGGCCAGGCGAGCCCTGCCCTGGACTCTACTTCCGCCCCGGCGCCGACATCACCCGCGGCCAACTCAGCAAGGTAATGGCCCTGGCCCGCGGGTACGCCCTGCCCACAGCCGGCCCGCCGGCCTTCGTCGACGTGCCCGCCGGGCATCCGTTCTTCTCCTACATCGAAGCGATCGCGGCCCACGGCGTGGTGAGCGGCTATAGCTGCGGCGATGCGGGCGAGCCCTGCCCCGGACTCTACTTCCGCCCCGGCAACTCCGCCACCCGCGGCCAGGTCAGCAAGTTCGTCACCCTGGCCTATGGTGGCCCCTGACCCCGCCGGGCGGGGGCCGCCGGCAAAAAGGCGCCGCGCGCCACTACCTTTTTCCGGCGCGCGGCGTTCTTATAGTTACCGGCGCGTGGCGTTCTTTCGCCCAGCACCGGCCACCAGGGCATCTTCCACCACTGCCCCCCTGGTGCCCGGCGGCAGTCCACCTTCGCCATGATCACCCCCGGCGGCCATTAACTTACCAGGGACTTATCGCAAAACAAAACTACTATTAACATTTATAGCCGAATATGTTCATGCGATCTCAATACTTTCTTGCTACTCTTTATTGTGTACGCAACGCAGCGCGGAAACTAGATCCTGTTTAGAAAACAGCTCTTTGGTCGAGCGAATCCACGGATTCGTGGCGCAAGTTGGATAGCGGCCGGAACATCGTCATCCAGCCGGCAGACTCGCCGCACGCCACGAAATGCAGCGCAAGAAAGGCGGAGTGGTAGGATATATGTTGGACTTTATCCGGGGTAATAAGATCAATGCCCGTTGGCCGGCGAATACCCCAACCGGGGGAACCCTGGACAAGGACGAGGCGCAGGTTGCCGACAAGCTGGAGGAGCCCATCGTGCGCCGCAAGACGATCGGCCTGCGGCCCGGTGAGCGCAAGCTGTTACAGGCGATCACCGACTGGGTCGTCACTCTCAGCGGAGCCTTCGTCATCGGGCTGCAGAGCGGGCGGGTCTATCATGGCACCGAAGTGGTGCTCAGCGCCGCCATCCTGGCCGCGCTCTGGTTCTTCTTCGCCAACGCCTTCGACGCCTACGACATCACCGTGCTGCAAAACCACTTCCGCAGCGCCTACAAAGGCGGCAAGGTGTTCCTGGTCACCGGCACCGCCTACTTGCTGGTCGCCGGCTTCACCGGCGGCACCTTGCCGGTGATCCGGCCGCGCATCAGCGAATCCTTGCTGGCGCTGTTCCTGGTCGGCCCGGTGATCATGATCCTGCGCACCGTCGCGGCCCAGGTGCTCAACCACGCGCCGCTGCGCCGGCGGGTCGTCGTCGTCGGGGCCAACGAGTCGGGCTACGAAATGGTGCAGGCCCTGTCGCACTACGGCGGGCGCACCTACGAGTTCCTGGGTTACTTTGACGATCAGCCGGCGGAGCCGATGGCCGGGGACGACGGGCCGCCGCCCACCGCCCAGCCCATCGCCGATCTGCTGCGCCTCAACAACGAACAGGGCATCGACCAGATCGTGCTGGCCAACCCGGAGCAAACGCCCGAACTGCTGCGCGCGCTCTCGATCTGCCACGAGCGCGGCATCCAGATCACGCCGATGTTTGCGCTCTACCAGGAGCTGACCGGGCGCGTGCCCGTCTCGCATCTGGGCCGCGACTGGTTTGTGGCCTTGCCGGCCCACGTCAAGAACACCGCCCGCACCTACCTGGTGCTCAAGCGCCTGGTGGACCTGACCCTGGGCCTGGTGCTCATGACGCTCACCGCGCCGCTGATCCCGATCATCGCGCTGGCGATCAAGCTTGACTCGCCCGGCCCCGTCTTCTTCAAGCAGGTGCGCGCGGGCCGGGGCGGCAAACCTTTCAAGATTGTGAAGTTTCGCTCGATGCGGCAGGATGCCGAAGCGGGGACGGGCGCCGTCTGGGCCAGCAGCGCGGACTCGCGCATCACGCGCGTGGGGCGCATCATGCGCGGCACCCGGCTCGACGAGCTACCTCAGTTGTGGAACGTGGTCGTCGGCGACATGAGCTTCGTCGGCCCGCGGCCTGAGCGACCCGAGCTGGAAGAGCGGCTGGAGCGGGAAATCCCGTTCTACCGGGCCCGGCGGGCGGTGCGCCCTGGGCTGACGGGGTGGGCCCAGGTGCGTTACGGGTACGGCAACACGATGCTCGACGCACTGCGCAAAGTCGAGTACGATCTCTACTACATCAAAAACGAATCGCTCTATCTCGACCTGCTAATCATGCTGCGCACCGTCTCGGTGATTATCCGGCGGAGCGGGACTTGATCCGGCGCCGGGGCGCGGGCGCGACCTCCTGCAGGTACAGCGCCTGGCACCGGCGCACCCAGGCCGCCATACTGTATCGTTCGACCACCGCGATCCGGCCCGCTTCTCCCATCTGGGCGGTGCGGGCCGGATCGTTGAAGCACGCCAGCAGCGCGGCGGCCAGGGCCGCCGGGTCGTTGGGCGGCACCAGCAACCCGGTCACGCCATGCTCCAACACCTGCGACACGCCCCCCACATCGGTGCAGACCGCGGCACACCCGGCGGCCATCGCCTCCAACAACGCGATCGGCAGCCCTTCCCAGGCCGACGACAGCACGAATATCTGGCTGGCGGCCAGGATGTCGGCCACGTCGTTGCGGAAGCCGCTGAAGATCACCTGGTCCTGCACCCCGGTTTTGGCCGCCTGGGCCGCCAATTCCTCGGCCAGCGGGCCCTCGCCCAGCAGCACCACGCGGGTGTCGGGCCGTTGAGCCGCAACCTGGGCCGCCGCCTCGATCAGGATGTGCTGGGCCTTTTGCGGCACCAGGCGCCCGACGCTGGTCGCCAGCGGGAAGTCGCCCCCGGCGAGCGCGCGCCGCACCGCCGCCCGGTCGAAACTGCCGTCCCGGTGGAAGCGGTCGGTATCGACCCCGTTGGTGATCGCCACCACTTTGTCGAGCGGCACGCCGAACCAGGCGGCGATCTCTTCGCGCAGGTTCTCGGCCACCACGATCAGGCGGCGCCCCATCCAGCGCGCCGTCACGCGCTCCATCCACTGGCGGCGGGCCGGCTCTTTGTCCAGGTCGGCCCGCGAGTTGTGGATGGTGGAGACGACGGGCCGCCCGGTGAGGAACCCGGCCACCCGGCCCAGCACATCCGACGCCAGCAGGTGGGTGTGAATAATGTCGATGCGGTTGCGCCGGATATAGCGGACGATGCGCCCCAGCGCCGGGAGATCGTAGACGCCGCGCTGGTGGAAGATATGGAAGGGCACGCCGTGGGCGGCCAGTTCGGCCACGCGCGGTTGTTGCTCGAAGGGGCGCATCGCGCAGACGTGCATGTCGAAGCGCGAGCGGTCCATGCCGGCGGCGAACGTGACCAGCAGCGACTCGGCGCCGCCATCGCCCAGCGTATCGATCAGTTGCATGACGCGGATCTTGCGGCTCATCGGGCGCCCGCCGTGCGCCGATCCAGGACCGTCGCGTACACCTGCTCGACGCCGGCTACCATGCGCGGCACGGTAAACTCGCCGGCCACCTGGGCGCCGCCCGCCACTAGCCGCGCGGCCAGCGCCGGGTCATCGTGGACCCGCAGCACCGCGGCCACCAGGGCATCGCGGTCGCCGGGCGGCACCAGCAAGCCGTGTTCGCCGTCGGTGATGAACTCAGGGATGCCGCCGACGGCCGTGGCGACGACCGGTATGGCGCTGCCCATCGCCTCCAGCAAGACGTGCGGCGTGCCCTCGGTGTCCGATGTCAACATCAGCAGATCGGTCGCGGCGTAGATGCTCTCCATCTCGCGGGTCAGGCCGGTGAAGATGAGCCGCCCGGTGAGGCCGAGTTGAGCGGCCTGCGCCTGGAGCGCCTGCTCGCATTTGCCGCCACCCACCAGCAGGAAGGTGGCCTCCGGCAACCGCTCGGCGAGCACCGCGCACGTTTCCAGGTACAGATCGAAGCGCTTCTCGGTCGAGAGCCGGCCCACCGCCGTGATCACATAGGCATCGGCGGGGATGCCCCAACGAGCGCGGGCGGCGGCGCGTTGCTCCGCGGTGGCCCGGCCATGCGCGCCGTCGGCGTTGTAGGGAATGCCGGGCCGGACTACCGTCACCCGGTCGGGGGCGTGGCCGCGGGCCAGCAAGGTCTGGCGCTGCTGTTCGGACACCGTGATGACGTGGTCGCAATCGCGCAGCGTCATCCACTCCAGCCGGGTCACGATGCGCCGGATGCGGTTGTCCTGCACCCAGCCGTGGACCGTGGCGACCAGCGGCAGCCGGCCCCAGGTGCGCGGGTAAAGCCGCCGCAGCAGCCAGATCACGTAGTTGGCGCGCTGGCCGTGCATGTGGACGATGCTGATGTCCAGACCGCGCGGCACGGCGCCCAGCCAGGGGTAGCTCCAGCGTACCTGGGCCAGCGACAGCACATGGATGCCCAGGCCGCGGGCGCGGTGGGCGAAGTCCTTGGCCGGGTCGGCCTCGGGATTCGGCTTGCGCAGCAGGAAGATACTCGTATCGAACCGGCCATGCCGGCGCAGGGCCGGGCAGAACATCAACAGGAGTTCTTCGACCCCGCCCGTCTGGCGCGAGTCGACAGGACGCAACGTTTGGAGGATTCGCTTCATAGGGTGTCGGGCAGCGGGCGGGTCCGCGTGCTTTGGATCTCCTCGGGGTGGGGACGCGGCCACGTCTTGCGCCCCAGCAAGACGTGGATCGCCGCGTTGATCAGGCGATAGGTCGGACCGGCGGTGGGCACGGTGTACGCGCGCAAGATCGCCGGCGATGCGATCGTCTTCGCCTACGGGCGCATCCTCCCGCCGGGGCTGCTCGCCGTCCCCCGCCGCGGCTGCATCAACATCCACGCCTCCCTCCTGCCGGCCTACCGCGGCGCCGCCCCCATTCAGTGGGCCATCGCGCGAGGGGAGACCGAGACCGGCGTCAC
>CBJNAR010000229.1:0-6121 GCA_966434075.1 uncultured bacterium | reverse complement strand
CCGCAGGCTGCCCGCCGGCTAGAAAGACCCAAGCTATGCACTGCACCATCGCGCACCCCGCGCGCCCGCCCTGCTGATAGACAGCTAGGCACGCCCCGGCGCGTGCTCCGCCCCGCGCTCCTTCTGGTTGCTTTCGACATGCTAGCCACTACCAGAAGGAGACGAACCCGATGGAATCCATCCGGGGCAAACACGCCGTGGGCGGCGATCCCGCCGCCCTGGCCCGGCAAAGCGCCGGGTATCCCCATGTCCTGATCGACCTCGGCACCGGCGATGGGCGCTTCGTGCGCCATATCGCCGCCACAGAGCCGCATACGTTCGCGATCGGCATCGACCTGTGCGCTGCGAACCTGCGCGCCGCCGCCCGGCGTGCGCCCGCCAACGCCGCCTACCTCGTCGCCGGGGCCTACGCCCTGCCCCCCGCATTGCACGGCCTCGCCACGCATCTGACCATCAACTTTCCCTGGGGCGACCTGCTCACCGGGCTGCTCACGCAAGACGCCCCCCTGCTGGCCGGGTTGGCCGCCCTGGTGCGCCCCGGCGCCCGGCTCGACGTGCGCCTCAATGCCGGCGCGCTGACCGAAGCCGGGTGGGCGCTGCCCGCCGCCGGGTCGGCCGTCGCGGCGGGGCTGCGGCGCGCGGGCTTCGCCGTCGAGCCGCCCCGGCTGCTCGATGCCCGCGAGCTCCGCGCCTGCCCCACCACCTGGGCGCACCGCCTCGCCTTTGGCCGCGACCCCCGCGCCCTCTACCTGCGCGGCACCTACACGCGATAACCGCCGGCGCGCCCCCGGCCCAATAAAGACGGGCGCGACCTGCGTCGCGCCCGTCCTCTTATTAACTACTGCCCGCTATCACTCCTCGGGACTCAGCCCGCCTCACCGCTGGCGCAGGTCCAGCCCGTCGAGGTCCCGGTTGACCGGGATGTTGTGGAGCGTGGTCAGGAAGTCATAGTGGACCGTCGCCGGGTTCGGCGGCGGCGCACCCACGACGCTGTCGGTGCGGTACATCACGCCCAGAATGAACTGCTGGTTCGCGTTGGCTCCGTTCACCGTCAACGATACTTGCCCATTCTGCACGGTCAGGCTGCGGCTGAGCGCGCTCACGGTACAGTCGGCGTTGTAGAGCGTCACGTGCGCGGGCACGCTGTTCTGCACGTCGAACAGCGGCACGGCGCTCTGGTCATTGTTCTGAAGCACCCGCACGGTGAAGCTGCCCGCAGCGTAAGTGGTGAACTGGGTGAAGTACGAGAACGCGCCCGGCGCCACCGTGTTGATCCGCTGCTGCTTCAGCCTATACAGGGCCTCGCTCACCACCTGCGCACTGCTCGCCGCATATTGGCTGCACGTAGCGGTGCTGGCGACGATCCGCGCCGTGTTCACCAGCGCCGGCAAGGTGAAGCGGGCGACCTGCGGCTCATGGTCGCTGGCCTGGTCGGCGAACTCCGAGTTCACGTGCACCACGTCTTCCGTTAGCGGCACGTTGTTGTGGATCTGCGGGCTGACCAGGATGTGGTCCAGGGTCTGCGAGTTGCCGTCGAACACATAGGTGTAGCGCTCGTTCGCCGGCAGCGTCTCGATCAGGTCGTACAGCGTGTTGCCGTCCTTGAGGATGTTCACGGTGTCGGAGAACTCGAAGTCGTTGAGGTCCCCGGCCGCGATCACGTTCGCGTTCGGGTCGAGGGCCAGAATGCTGGCCACGAAGTTGTGCACGATCTGGGCCTGCTGGTGGCGCTGCACTTCGGAACTGCGCACCGGCGGCTGGAACCGCCCGAACAGCGGGTCGTCGCCGCCCTTGGAGTTGAAGTGGTTGGCAATCACGAACAGTTTCTGGCCGTGGAACAGGAACTCGCCGGCCAGTGGCTTGCGGCTGCTGTTGAAGGCGGAGTTGGTCGGGTCGATTCGCCCAGGGCTGAACGACAGTTGCGGCCCGTCGGCGGTGTTGACCACGCTGACGGCTGCGGTCGAGGTGCCGCCGGGGCGGTCGATAAAGCTCACGCCACGGTCGGTGCGGAACAGGAAGCCGACGCGGATGTTGCCGCCCGGCTCGCCGCCGTCCTGGTCGTTCACCGGGTTGATCTGGCGATAGTCATACGCCGGCCCGCCCGCGGTCGCGATCGCCGCGATCAATTGCTGCCAGGTCACGTCGGCGTCAACCACGCCGTTGTCGGTGGCGCCATTGTTATCCTGGATCTCTTCGACGGAAATAATGTCCGGCGAGCGCAGATTGTTGACGATTAGCCCGGCCAGGGTGGCGAACTTGGCCGGATCGTCGCTGGGATCCAGGTTCTCGACGTTGAAGGCGCCGAAGGAGAGTTGGTTGGGATCGGTAACCTCGTCGGCCACTTCGCGAGCCAGGCCCCCGGAGACTAGCGCCGGCAGGTTGGTCACCTGGAGCTTGAAGTTGCCGAAGTTGTAGTCCATCACGCCGATCGTCGCGCCGGGGAAACCGTCGCCGACGTTGACTGCAGGCAGATCCGGCCCGCCGGTGATCAGGTCGTTGAGGATGACCCGCTCGGGATTGAAGTCGGTGGCCCGGATCACGATGCCGCCGCGCGCCGTGCGCACCGAGGCACCGGCCCCGCCGTCCACGAGCACGGAGATCTCGCGGTTGGAGCCGAAGTCGGACGTGGGACCGCTGGCGACGGCGTCGTTGATCTGGACGCGCATGCCTTCCAGGCTCTCATAGAAGTCGATGCCGTCGGTGGCCGGATCGAAGGTGCCGCTGGTTTCGACACTGCCCGTGGCATCGTCCTCGATCACCGTGGCGGGCGGCACGCGCCCGCCGGCCCCGATGACCACGGGCGCGGGCAGCGGGTTGCCCGTCGAGATCACGGTGATGACGCGGCCGGGGGTGCCGATCTCGGTGGTGGTGAGGTTGGCGCTGCCGCCGCTGCCGCCGGGCCGGAACTCGGAGACCGTGCCGCTGACCGCGACCGAATCGCCCACGTTGACCGCCGGCGCGGAGGAGGTGAAGACGAAGATGCCCTCGGATGTCGCGTAGTCGCTGTCGGGGTCGGGGTCCTGCATGTAGAAGCCGTTGCTCACCTTAGCGGTGACGATGCTCGGCACGATGTTCACCAACTGGCCGGTGCGGGGCGATCGATGCGCCGCGCCCTGGATCTCACGGATGTGGATCGGGGGAACCGGCGTCGGGGTGGAGGTGGGCGTATTCGTCGGCCCGCCGCCGCTGCTGGTGTTGCGCGGATTGGGCGCACCCACCGTGAAGTCCGCCGCGTTGTTGTCGGTGTCGGTGAGACCCCCGTTGTTGCGCAGGCCCGCCGTGCTGTTGCTCAGGCTGGCCGTGGGACCGGCCCCCTCGAAACAGTTCGTGCCCGACCCATAGCCGACGAAATCGACAATCACGGCCCCAGTGGGGCACGTACCGGTCAATGTTGTCGCATTAGTCACCAGTGCCACTTTGCCGGCGGTGGCAGCCATGGTGATGGTACCGGTTATATCGGGAGTCGGCAAGGGGATCGTGCCGCCCGCGCCCTGGGATTCCTGGATGAGATAATACTGGCCCGGTGCGAGGCTGCCCGACAGATTGGTCTTCGACCACGAACTGCCGGTGGTACTCGCATACTGCACGGACCACCCGGTCATATCGACCGTCGCGCTGCCCCGGTTGAACAACTCGATGAAGTCGTTGGTGTAGGTGGCGCCGGAGTTGCCGCCGCCGCCGTAGACCTGGCTGATGACCACGCCGTCTGAGACGGCGAGCGCCGGGCGCGCGGTGAGTTGCACCGCCGCCAGCAGGCCGGCAAAGGTAGCGACGACTGCGAGAGCGATGAATAAGGGCTTCCAACGAGAGCCGCGGTTCATGAGCAGGTCTCCTCCTGGTGGTGTGGCCCGCCGCGCGCGGTGCGGGAAGCGCGGCGGGTATGGCAAGCGCCCATTGCCTTCCAATCGGCGGAAGCGTCCGGCGTGGCCCAGGCGGCGACAAGGGGTATCGCCGTGCGACCCAACCGGCGCCTTTGCCGGTAACCATGTTCGGGGGTGCCCCCGCAACCATGGGTTGAATTTTACGGCATGGTAAGCCAAAAGTAAAGCGATTTGCCGCTCGGTTTGCCCGGTTGCCAAAAAGAGGGGGGAAGTTGCAGCAACGCAACTTCCCGCGCTTCGGCTAGCGGACCGGTCCTTTATGGGTGGCAATACTTCACACGGCCGCGCCCGCCGGTTCGCGCGCCTCGCTGCCGATCAGCCCGCGGAAGTAGTCGTTCAGGAAGCGGCCGTCGGGGTCCTGGCGCTCGCGCTCGGCCAGGAACTGCCGCGCAAAATCGGCGGCCTGCGCCGGGGTGGGCGCGCCTACTGCCTGGGCCAGTGGGTGCCCAATGGGCACCCACCGTTTACAGCGTTATGCAATGGTTACCGACCGTCCACCAGGTTGTTTACCCAGCCGCAGTATGCTGAGAATGGCGTAGCGCGCCCTTGGAAGGCACGGCGCGGCTACGCGGGCGCTGCAATATTCCCCTGTGGGGAATTCCCAATCTGAAGTTCACAGTAGTTACTGACGTACCTTGATTGCTAGTTTGCTCCCATGAGGAACCACCTCTAAAATGCCGGTGCTTGAAACCATCGGCTTAGAGGAGGCCGCACATGGACGATATCCAAATTATAGCCATCTTTGTCATTATCGATGACCTGCTGCAGCACCTCGGCCATCAGGACCATGTACTCGCCCAAGCCAGCGATGCCGAAGTGCTCACTGTCGCAGTTGTGGCGGCCAAGTACTTTCAAAACCATGTTGTGGCGGCCAAGTACTTTCAAAACCATCAGGCGCGGAGCCTGAGCGTGCTGCAGCGTTTGGGCGTGCTCTCCGGCCCCCTGAGCCTCGCGCGCTTCAATCGGCGGCTGCATCGCTTGGCCGACTGGTTGCCCTCGTTGGTCGACCTGCTCGGACGGCTGTTTCAGCAGGCCGAGTGCCTGATCATTGACAGTTTGCCTCTGCCAGTATGCCGCCGTATCCGCGCATGGCGCTGCCGCAAAGTTCGCGGCGCCGCGTTCTGTGGCTACTGTGCCGCCAAGAAGGAAAAGTTCTTTGGCTGGCGCATGCATTTGGTGTGCACACCCGCCGGTGTGCCGGTTCGTTTCGCGATGCTACCCGCGGCCTTACACGACCTGACGCCGCTGCACGAACTGCTGTGGGAGCTGCCCGCAGGCACATGGGTCGTGGGCGATAAAGGCTACCTCAGCGCAGCGGATGCCGCGAGCCTCTTGGCCGCAACGGGCGTACGACTGGTGGCCAGGGCGCGCGACAATATGACACCCAACAGTTGGGAGGAACGGCAAGCGTTGGAGATGTACCGGCAGGCCATAAAAACCATGAACAGCCAACTGGAACGCATGGGCTTTGAGCGCTTGTATGCGCGCACCAACACCGGCTTCGAAATTAAAGCGCATGCTTCCCTCCTGGCTCTTACCCGTACCAACATCAACTAGCAATCAAGGTTGACGTATGTTTCTGCTCGGATCTTGCTCACGAACCGGTTAGGGCGCGGGACACCAGGATCGCGCCAGGAGGGGGGAGTATGCGAGACAAGCGACGTAGCGAGATCGCCGCAGCGGCCGTCGCGGCGGGGATCATTGTACTGGCCGTCGGCCTGAGGATCGCGCTTATTGCGCAGGGCTGGCCGGGGCCGGCCGACAGCGACGAAAGCACAATGGGTCTGATGGCCCGGCACATCGCCTATAGCAGCGCGCACCCGCTGCTGTACTACGGCCAGCTCATCGTCGGACCGGCTGAAGCCTATGCCGGCGCGGCCGTATTTCAGGTGGCTAGTGCGTCGGTCTTCGCCCTGCGGCTGGGCATCGTGCTGCTGTTCGCGCCGTTCCTGGCCTGTATGTACGCCCTGACCCGCCTGCTGTACGGCAAGGCGCCGGCACTGGGTGTGCTGGGCCTGCTCAGCCTCGGCTCGGGCGAGATGCTGGGCGCGCAGGTCGTCGCCGCCGGGCACGCCGAAACGCCGCTCTACGGCGCGGCGATCATGCTGCTGGCGACGGCCATCGCCCTGGCCGTGGCCCAACGACCCGGCGCCCGCCATAGCTGGGGCTATGGTGCCGCTTATGGAGGCTGGGGCCTGCTGGTCGGTCTCGCCATCTGGTGTGATCCGCTGGTCGTGCCC
>CBJNAR010000228.1:0-6122 GCA_966434075.1 uncultured bacterium | reverse complement strand
CGCAAGCCGCGCCCGCCGCTAACGAGGCATCTGCCGCCCTGTCCGCCTCCCCGGCGCCCGCCGAGGTGGACGAGAGCCGTGGCCCCGCCGGTCCGCCCGCCGATCTGCCGTATCTGCCCGCCGTGCCGACTTATACGCGAACGCGCATTCCGGCGCTGAGCCTGGCGGCCCTGATCGGCGGGGGCGTGTTGTTCTTGCTGCTGGCGCTGGCCTGGGGTGTGGCCGCGTTCTGGGCGCCCCGCTGGCTCGTGCCGATCTTCCTGACCATGCTGGCCCTGGCGATCCCGCTGGGCGGGCTGCTGTTCCTGAACCGCCCGCGCCTGGTGCCGGTCTCTGTGCCGCCCGTCGAACCCGGCCCACCGCTGGACGACGACGCGGCGGCGGTGGCCCGCGCGGCCACCGAACCGAGCCGCAGCCCCGTGCTCTTCGACGATCCGGTCGCGGCCCTGATCACGCGGCTGCTGCCGGGCCACTCCGGGCCGATGGACGTGGACCGCAGCCTGGCCGTACCCGGCAGCGGGCCCGTGGCGCCGGTGATTCCGCCCGATGCGCCGCCCGACTATGTGAACCAGGCCATGAGCGCCGCGCTGGGGCGGGCGCATCAGCAATGGACGTTCAACCTGCTGATGGCGGGAGTGAGCGCGACGCTGGTCATCGGCGGCTGCCTGGTGACCATCGGCACGCTGCTGCTGGGCAAGGGCGAGCAGTTGGGCGCGTTGTTCGGCCCCGGCGTGGGCTTGCTCGGCATCGTGAGCTGGTTGGTCACGCAGCCCACCGCGCAGTTGAACCGCGCCGGCAACCAGATCAGCCTGCTGACCATCGTCTGGACAAACTATGCCCAGGAACTGCGCAACTGCGCGCGGATCACCGATCCCACGCAGGCGGCGACGTGCAGCCAGCGCGCGGGCGCGGAGGCGGTGCAGTATTTCAACCAGATCGTGGCGGAAAAATCGAGTTAGCCGCCCGGCCCGCGCCATGGCAACAAAAAGGGCGGTCTCCGTGACCGCCCTTTCGTTATTATGCCGCGAGCGAGGGGTGCCTACCGCCCGTGGCAAAGTCCCAGCGGCGCTAATCCTTGTCCCAGAAGCGCCACCAACCGCCGCTGTTATTGTTGTTGTTGTCTTGCGCGGTGTACTCTTCGTACTCCTCGTCGCTCGCCTCGAATCCGTTGGTCCAGTTTACATACGGTCCTTCGTCCGAGTCCTCGTCATAGCCGAACAGGCCATGCAGGAACTCGTCGGTTTCCACGCTCATTTCCGGCTCCCTCACGTCAGGGGAGCCATCGTCCAACACCGGTGGCTCCCATCAGGATGATCAATCAGGGGCCGCCGCCAACGATGCGCCTATATGGTGTGCCCGCGTCGGGCAATGCGCTATACAATCTTAACGCTGCACCCGGATCAAAGTTGCAGATCCGGGACAGGCGTATCTACGCGGTGGATAGATGGAATGTCGGATCGGCTAAGAGGGATCGGCCAACAGGTCCCAGAGTCCAGGGTGTCGTCCCCATATGGGCGCCAAGTGACCAGGGGAATGGGTACAGGCCGCGCTCGCCGTGTGCCCGGCGCCACACTGCCGGGGCGAAGCCGTCGAGTTTCTCGGCCGGCACTACAAGATACCTCCACTATATTGTATCTCCGTAGCGCGAGTCAATAGGAAAATCTTACTATATCTCAGGGATAACCGGTGAAAATATGACTACTGATGAGCCGGTCTGCCGGTGGTCCGATCGGCTAGGCGTTCTCCGGTAAGCCAGAGGCGGCATTGAGTTGACATAACTGAGGAGAAGGAACGTGGCCGGTTCTATGTTGGGTTATAGGGTACGGCCGGTTTGAAACCGGCCCCTACAGGGCGGTGGTGTGGCTATTCGTCCTCAATGCGGGCGACGAGAACTGCGGCCAGGCCGGTGTAGGCGGCGGGGGTCAGCGCGAGCAGGCGGGCGCGGTCGGCGGGGGGAAGATCCAGGCGCTCGATGAAGGCGCGCATGTCCGCGGCAGTGATGCGGGCGCCGCGGGTCAGCTCTTTGAGCTTTTCGTAGGGGTTGGGGTGCCCGGCTTTGCGCATCACCGTCTGCACGGCTTCGGCCAGCACTTCCCAGTTGGCGGCCAGGTCGCGCTCCAGGGCCGCGCGGTCCACGGACAGTTCGCCCAGGCCGCGCAGGGCCGAGCGCAACGCCAGGTAGGAGTGGGCGATGCCAACGCCCAGGTTGCGCAGGGCCGAGGAGTCGGTGAGGTCACGTTGCAGGCGGGAGACGGGCAGCCGGGTCGCCAGGTGGGTCAACAGGGCCGTGCTTAGCTCCATATTGGCCTCGGAGTTCTCGAAGTTGATCGGGTTGACTTTGTGCGGCATGGTGGACGAGCCGACTTCCCCGGCCACTACGCGCTGCTTGAAGTAGCCCAGCGCGATATAGAACCAGATGTCGCGGTCGAAGTCCACGGTGATGGTGTTGAAACGGACCAGCGCGTGGCAGCACTCGGCCAGGTAGTCGTGCGGCTCGATCTGGGTGGTCAGCGGGTTATAGGTCAGACCCAGCCCTTCGACGAAGGCGCGGGCGATGGCCTCCCAGGGCGCGTCGGGATAGGCGGCGGTGTGGGCGTTGAAGTTGCCGACGGCGCCGTTGAACTTGCCCAGGTATTCGAGGTCGCGGATGCGGCGCAGTTGGCGGCGCCAGCGGTAGACGAAGACGGCCAGCTCCTTGCCCACGGTGGTGGGGCTGGCAGGCTGGCCGTGGGTATGGGCCAGCATCGGCACGTCGCGCAGGGCTTCGGCCTGGGCCGCGACGGCGGCGACCAGCGTTTCGGCCTGCGGCAGCCAGATCTCGCGCAGCCCGCCTTGCAGCATCCGCCCGTAGGCCAGGTTGTTGATGTCCTCCGAGGTGCAGGCGAAGTGCAGAAACTCGGCCACCGGGGCGAGGGGGGTGCCCGCGAGCCGTTCCTTGAGGTAATACTCGACGGCTTTCACATCGTGCCGCGTGGTGCGCTCGATCTCCTTCACGCGGGCGGCGGCCGCTTCGTCGAAGCCGGTCACGATGCCGCGCAGCGTAGTGATCTCCTCGGCGGTGAAGGGGCGCACCTCCGGAATAGCCGGCTCGGCGGCCTGCGCGATCAGCCATTCGACTTCGACCCCGACGCGCTGCCGGATCAGCGCCTCCTCGGAGAAGTAGGCGGCCAGCGGCGCGATCTGGTCGCGATAGCGCCCATCGAGCGGCGAGACGGCATCCAGGCTCATTGGTGTTCGCGCATCCTCACTCAAATATCTCACGTACAGGCATGGTCCAGCCCGGCACCACATCCCCGGCGTCCAGCACGTCGTCTTCCTTGTACACCTGCACGCGGTTGCCCGCGCGATAGACCGTGACCCAACGGGTGCGCGGGTTGATGACCATGACCATGCGCGTTCCGGCGTTCAGCCAGTCGGCCACTTTCTCTTCCACCTCAGCGTAACTGTCGCCTGGCGAGATGACTTCCACGGCCAGGTCCGGCGCGCCGGGCCAGAAGCCTTCTTTCGAGGTCGGACTGTTCGCTCGCTCCCGCGCGACGAAGGCCATATCGGGCGCCCCCACGGTATCGGGATTGCGAGCCAGCACGAAGCCGGTTCCCGCGCTGAAGGCGGTTCCCAGTTTGTGTTGGATGATATAGTAGCCTAATGTGCCGGCTACTGTACCGCCGATTCTTCCATGTTCATGTTCCCCCAGTGGCGCCCTGCGCAGTTCTCCCCGCACCAACTCATACCGCCAGCCGTCATCCGGCATCCGCTCCAGGTCATCCGCTGTGTAGATCCGAGTTTGTACGGTCATAGTAGCACCTCATTCCGTAGCCCGTCCGGCGCCTTGCCTTGCCGCCATGTTGAGCGCAAGGTCTCCCTACCAGTTCACCATCCGCATTATATACCACCCGCCCGCCGCCTGACGACAAAACGAGCCCGCGCCCCCCGGCGCAGGCTCGCAAGATGCGTTGAAACCTGATGGCCGGCGGCTACAGAACGCTCTTCACCTCGTCGGTCACTTCGTGGGCGAAGGTGGCGAAGTTGGCGCGGAAGCGCTCGACCAGGTCGCGGGCCATCGCGTCGTACGCCTCTTTGTCGGTCCAGGTGTTGCGCGGGACGAGCACCTCGTCGGGCACGCCGGGGCAGTGCAGCGGCACCTGGAAGCCGAACACCGGGTCGGTGCGCGTCTCGACTTGCGCCAGGGCACCGTTGAGCACGGCGCTGACGATAGCGCGGGTGTAGGCGATGCTCATGCGCGCACCAGTACCGTAGGGACCGCCGCTCCAGCCGGTGTTTACCAGCCAGACATCGGCGCCGTGCTGCTCGATCTTCTCGCCCAGCAGGCGGGCGTAGGTCATAGGCGGCAGCGGCAGAAACGGCGCGCCGAAGCAGGTGCTAAACTCGGTCTGCGGGGTGGTGACGCCGCGCTCGGTGCCGGCTAGCTTGGCCGTGTAGCCTGACAGGAAGTAGTACATGGCCTGCTGCCGGTTCAGCTTAGCAATGGGCGGCAGGACGCCGAACGCATCGGCCGAAAGCATCAGCACGTTGCGCGGGTGACCGCCCATGCCGGTGCGCGAGGCGTTGGGGATGTACTCGATGGGGTAGGCCGAGCGGATATTCTCGGTCAGCGACTGGTCGCTCAGGTCGAGCTGCCGGGTGGCCTCGTCCATCATCACGTTTTCGAGCACGGTGCCGAAGGCATGGCTGGCGGCCCAGATGGCGGGCTCGGCGCGCTCGGACAGGTCGATGACCTTGGCGTAGCAGCCGCCCTCGAAGTTGAACACGCCCTGGTCGCTCCAGCCGTGCTCGTCGTCGCCGATGAGCACCCGGCTGGGGTCGGCGGAGAGGGTGGTTTTGCCGGTGCCGGAGAGGCCGAAGAAGAGGGCCACGTTTTCGCCGTTGGCGTCGCTGTTGGCCGAGCAGTGCATGGCGACGACCTCGCGCAGCGGCAGGTAATAGTTCATCACCGTGAACATCGACTTCTTGATCTCGCCCGCATAGGCCGTGCCGCCGATCAAGATCAGCCGTTTCGCCAGGTTGAGGATGATGAACGTCTCGGAGCGGGTACCGTCTTGTTCGGGGATGGCCTGGAAACCGGGCATGTTGATCACGGTGAAATTGGGCGTGAACTGCTCCAGTTCGGTGTCCGTGGGCCGGATAAAGAGGTTCCGCGCAAACAGATTCGCCCAGGCGCTCTCGGTGATCACGCGCACCGACAGCCGATACTCCGGGTCGGCCCCGGCAAACAAGTCCTGGACAAACACATCCTTGTTCTCGATATAGGTCAGCATGCGGCGGTGCAAGGCATCAAACTTGTCCTCCGCAAACGGCTGGTTGACGGCCCCCCACCAGACCTGGTCATGGCTCGACGGCTCGCGCACCACAAACTTGTCCTTAGGCGACCGGCCGGTATACTGGCCGGTGCGCACGACCAGGGGTCCGGTGTGGGCGAGCTCGCCCTCGCGCCGGCGGATGGCTTCTTCGTAGAGCGCCGCCGCCGGTAAATTCCATTTGATGGACCGCACATTTCGGATACCCTGATCGTCCAGGGTGCGCGGGCGTTGCAAAGTCTGCATGTACCAACCTCCTCGTTGATGCAAGCGCGAAAGACGCGGTCCCCGTCCCGACATTGGGGGGGATCTGCCGCACGGGATGGCCTGCTACCGACTCCTCCTTCCCCGAGTTCGGCATCACAGAACACTGTATTATACAACACTTCCGCCCCGCCAGGGGATAGCCCCGCCCGCCCTGCCGCGCAGCAAACGGCCCGCCCGGAGGGGTTCCGGGCGGCCCGCCGCTGGTCTAGAGCCGGGGGTAAGGGGTTACCGCAGGCCGATGTTCACGTAGTAGGTCTGGCCGTCGTCCAGCGTGACGCCGACGCGGTAGTAGTAACCAGTGGGGCTACCCCTGGTGCTCCAGTTGTAGATGTACTGCTGGGCTGTGCTGTCCCAGCGATAGGTGTTACCGCTGGTGGCGGAGTCACTGTATACACTCTCGTCCACCGCCGCAGTCGTGGGGCTACCCTTGACCGGCGTGAGCCACTGAGGCAAGCTGTTGGCCTGGACGACTGTGCCGTCGGCCTTCTTGAGTTGGAACTTCACGGGCACCGTGCTGCCGCCCTTGAAGATGCTTGTCGC
>CBJNAR010000227.1:0-6150 GCA_966434075.1 uncultured bacterium | reverse complement strand
GTCCTGCGCGTCGGTCAGGTTGTAGTGCTGCCCGTTGATCGTCGTCTCGATGGTGCCCGCGAACGGCGCGCCCGCGCGGGTGCCGGGCCGCCCCGTATCGAGCAGGACGCGGCGATCCGGGAAGCCCTGCGCCTGCGTGCCCGCCGCGATGCGCCCCAACCCGTCCGCGACGAGGGCGGCCAGGGTCGCCAACCGGTAGTTGGCCGAGCCGCGCAAATCGCCGATGGGTCGCACGTCGGCGCAGGCCAGCCGCCCGGCCTCCGCGCACACGTCCGGCGTCAGTTGCTTGCCCGCCAGGAATGCCTCGGCCTGCCGGGCATGGACGATGGTGGGCGCGAGGCAGCCCATTGTGATGCGGGCCTCGCGCACCGTGTCGCCGTCGAGCGTGACGACGAAGGCCACGTTGATTACGGCGATGGCCTGGGCGCGGCGCAGCCCCAGCTTGATGAACAGGCCGCGCTGGTCGGCGCGCAGAGCCGGGAAGCGGATCTCGCGCAACAGTTCCTGCGGCTGGATCACCGTGCGCCGCACGCCGGTGTAGAACTCGGCCAGCGGCACCACGCGCTCGCCCGCCTGGCCGATCAGCACCACCTCGGCGCCGAGCGCCATCAGCGGCGTGATCGTGTCGTTGGCCGGGGAGCCGGTGATCACGTTCCCGGCCACGGTGCCGCGGGTGCGGATCTGCGGCGCGCCCACTTCGAGGCACGCCTGGGCCAGCGGCAGCGCGCCCGCCGCGCAGGCGTCCGCCGCCAGCACGTCGTTATGCGTCGCCAGCGCGCCCAGGCGGATCTGCCCCGCTTCGGCGCGCACATATTTGAGATCGGGCAGCCGGCTGATGTCGATGACGGTCGCCGTGGGCCGGATGCCGCGCTCGACTTCCACGATCAGGTCGGTGCCGCCCGCCACCACGCGCGCCTGCCCGGCGTATTCCTGCAACAGCCGCAGGGTTTCCTCCAGCGTGGTCGGTTGGAGATAGGTGTGCCACATCGCATGTTCCCCCTGCCTGGGCGCCGGTGCGCCAGGCTGTGATTTTTGGTTAACGCCGATCTTAGCAGATATTGGCCGGGAATACAATGCTGCGTCGCGGTGGGGGCAACCTCACCCCCGGCCCCTCTCCGCCGCGGAGAGGGGAGAACGTGGTACTGCTTTGGCCGGCTAATTTCCGGGAAGTTTGAGGTCAACTGCCGGTCTGATCCATTCAGCCACTTCTCGCGGACAGCGCAAACCGTTCGTCTCAACTCCCCTCCCCGCGGCGGGGAGGGGTTGGGGGTGAGGTTGGCCCGCCGGTCAGGTGCAGGCCGACGATCTCCATCAGGCGCAGCGCGTTGGTCGAGGTGGCGATGCCGGGCCGGATCTTGTAGTCGAAGGTCATGGCCGGGCCGGCGCCGTCGCTGTGCACCGTCTCCACGAAGTGGATCGGCTGGGCGGCGGCGGCTACTTCGGGCACATCGGCCAGCGTCAGGTCGTGCGTGGAGACGGTGCCGAGCGCGCCCTGGCCCACCAGGTACAGGATGATGCGGCGCGCGGCGATCTGCCGCTCGGCGGTATTGGTGCCCTGCAAGATCTCGTCGAGCAGGTAGAACAGGCGCGGACTACCGGCGGTATGGGTGGTGCGCGCCGCGTCCACCACTTGCTTGAGCCGCCGCAGTTCGGCCATGAAGTACGACACGCCCTGTTCCAGGTTGTCCTGGATGCGCATACTCGTCCAGAGCGTCACCGGCGGCAGGCGCATGGCCGTCGCGCAGACCGGGCCGCCCGCCTGGGCCAGCACGATGTTGGTGCCGATGGCGCGCAGCAGCGTGCTCTTGCCCGACATATTCGAGCCCGTGACGAGCAGGAAGGTGCCGGGCGGCCCCACCGTCACGTCGTTGGCGACGCGAACCGTGCCCGGCAGCAGCGGATGGGCCAGATCGCGGGCCTCCAGGGCCAGCGCGGCGGGATCGAGCACCGGGAAGGCCCAGGTGGGATCGTCGTGGAGCGGCACCGACAGCGCGGCCAGGGCTTCGGCCTCGCCCAGCGCCGTCAGCCAGGACCGGGCGCGCGGCCCGGCCACCGCCTGCCAGCCCTCCAGCGCGGCCAGCACCTGCACATCCCACAGCGTGGCGATCTGCACCGGCAGGTAGAGCATCGACTCCGCCGGGAAGCCCAGGCGGGCGAAGGTGTGCAGCCGGCGCATCTGCTGATGGGCCGTCAGGCCGCCCGCGCTGAGCACGCTTTGCAGGTGCCGGAGGCGCGGCGCCCGGAAATCGGCTTCGCCCAGCAAGGCGAAGGATTCGGCGTAGTGGCGGAAGGAGTCCTCCCCGGCGGCGACCCGTTCCAGGGTCATGGTGGCGCGCACGCCCAGCACGCGCACCAGCACGATGTTGGCGACGAGGAAGATGGCCCAGAACGGGTACCGGGTCAGCCCCGCCGCCCAGGCGGCGAATGTCAGCCAGAGCAGGACCGTGCTGACACGCCCGGCCCAGAGCAGGCTCTGGTGCCGCGCCAGCCACGGCGCCGACTCGGCCCAGGCCAGGAACGGTTCGGGATCGGGTGGCGGGTTGCCCATCATCCGCCCGCTGAGGGCCAGCGCGTCGCGCAGATCGATCAGCGGCGCCAGTTCGGCCACCGCGGGTTGCCGCTCGCGCACCTCGGCGGGCGGCGCGGGGGCCAGCAGCCAGCGTTCGAGCGTACGCGCGCCGATGGCCGTGCCCATCGACTCCAGTAGTTGGAAGAGCGAGGCTCGCCCGAAGATGTCCAGGTCCCCGGCATAGGGGTGATCGGGCGGCGCCTGGGCCGTGAAGCGGGGCGTCAGGCTTTCCCAGTCGCGGGCCAGGCGCTTGCTCGCCTCGTCGTTGATGGCCCAGAGTTCGGCGTAGCGGCGGCGCTGCCGGTCCAGCCGGTTGTGGTAGTTGACCAGCACGGCGAAGGCGACCAGCAGCAATCCGCCCAGCCAGGTCAGGGGCGGGATGTCCTGCCAGATGCCCCAGCCCAGGCCGATCGCCGCCAGCACGAACGTGCCCAGGCGCACGTTGGCGATCAGGTTCCAGCGGTCGGTATAGAAGTCGCGCAGGCCGCCGAAGCGCGCGCACCGTTCGCGGTAGACCTCCGCGGCGGTGGGCGGATTCTCCCCGACTGCCGGGGGCGCGGGGGGCGCAGCGGGCAAGGATGGGCTAGCGGTCATCGACAGAGCCGCCGCCATAGCGGGACATAATAGCAGTATTTCATGTCGTAGAATACCATGATCGGCCTATTGCTGCAATGCCCGCCGCCTGATCGGGCGCCCCTAGCGCGCTTCCGTCGGCAGGGGGACGGCGGGGGCGTCCGCGCCGGTCTCGGCTTCGGCGGAGACGCCGCTCCAGCGGATATTGTCGCGCAGGTGCAGGTCGTCGTTGTAGCGCAGCAGCCGCCAGCGGCGGGTGCCCCGCCGGTCGTATTCCTCCCACTCGGTGATCGACGTGTTGTGGGTGAGGAAGCCGGCAGACGAATGAACCAGCGTGGGCAGGCCGAAGAAGTACAGGAACGAGCCGTCGATCACCCCGCCATGGCAGACGACCACGATGGTCTTGCCGGCGTGCTCGCGGATGATGCGGTGGAGCGCGGCGCCCACGCGCAGCTTGAAATGCGACCAGCTTTCGCCGCCGGGGGCCACCGGCGTGAAGGGATCCTGGTCGAAGTCGTGCGGGCCGTAGCGGGCGTTGAACTCGTCCCAGGGCAGCCCGTCGGCTTCGCCGGTGCGCAATTCCTGCACCTCGTCGTCGATCAGCAGGGGCAGGTGGCCCAGGGCGGGGGCGATGATTTCGGCGGTCTCGCGGGCGCGGGGAAAGCTGCTGGCGATGAGCACGTCGGCGGCGATCTCGTGGGTAGCCGCCAGCCGGTCGCGCAGGCGCGCGGCCTGGGTCCGCCCCAGCGGCGTCAGGCCCGCGTCCGGGATGGCGTCAGCGACCCGGCGCTGGACCGCGCCCATGGCTTCCCCGTGGCGGATGAGATAGAGATGCGTCACGAATCCAGGTCCTCCTGTATAGCGAAGGGGCGCAACCGCGTGCGCCCCTCCTGCTGCGTGCTGCCGTGCGGCCCTGCCGGATGGGGCGCTTAGCGGACCGGCCCCTGTTCGGCGGCGCGGCCTTCGGGCCAGGCGGCGGGCGCAGTGGCCGGAGCGCTCTCGGCGCGCGGGACGGCGCTGCTCAGCGGGCGGATGGTGCCGGTGATGAGGAGCAGAACGGCGGCCAGCAGCAGGTGCTGGTAATTCAGTTGCAACTGGTAGCCCGCCGCGGGCAGCAGGCAGAGCGCCGCGCCCATATCCCAGGCCCACGGCAGGCCCGTGATGCCGGGCCCCCGGCGGCTGTTGGCGGCGAGCAGCGCGTAGCAATAGGCGGCCAGGGCCAGCGCGCTAACCGGCACGGGCAAGAACAGGGTAAAGCCGACGCTGAATTGCGTGGCGACGCCCTGCAACCAGGTCTCGAACAGCGGCGCGATCAGCACGACAGCCCCGGCCAGCCCGGCCAGCACCAGCCAGAGCGGGTGGAGCCGGGGCACGCCGGGGGCGCGCCGGAAGAGACCCGCCGTCCACAGCAGGCTAATGCCCGCGGTCATGGCGGCGGCTTCCCCGGCGGCGTTGGCGGCCACGCCGAACTCGCCCACCGGCAGCCCGAAGCCCTGGGCCAGGATGGCGGCCAGCGCGTACAGGTAGTAGCCCAGGTAGGCCAGGCCGAACAGGGCCACGGTGACGCGCAGGGCCACCGTCCCGGTGCGCCGCAGCAGAAAGGCCGCCGCGATGCCCAGGATCACCACCGCTGAGATCAGATTATAGAGAAACAGCAACGGCAGCGGCGTGGCCGGGAAGAGGAAGGCCACGCTGAACACGAGCAGGACGATCAGCGCGGCGGCCAGGAAGCGCGGCAGGCGGGACTCTATCGGCGGGTCGGGTGGGGCGGGCGCGCGCAGGGCGGCCCCGGCGCTCAGCAGCAGCACGAGCGCTACCAGGATGAAGGCGGGCATGACCAGGAACGCGCCGATGTTGCTGATGGCGCCGAAGATCGCGGCGCCCACCTCCCCGGCGGGCATTTGCCGCGCTGCCCGCGAGATGGCCCGGCCCAATAGGAACTCGAAGGGCGCGATCCAGATCAGCAGACGGGTGGCATAGCGCAACAGCAGTTTGAGATCATCCATCAAGCGACTATAGCACAGCCGTCGCGCGGTTGTCAACGCGGGCGCCCGGCGCTTATAATGGTATAGCGGTACTGGTACGTAATTAGATCACCATTGGATCAGCAGGTTGGTAGCGGCGTATGAAGACGATGCAATGGCCGGTCAGAGAATCGCTATACGGCTGGCGGGTGCGGCTCCGGCTCTGGACCCATGCCGTCGGCGTCGATCAGCTCGACGCGGCGCTGCGCGGGCTGGCCGTCGGCATCGTGCTGCTGCTCAGCCTGCTGGGCTATAACTACGCCGAAGCGCGCCCGTCGTTCCTGCCGTTCTCCATCCCGCCCGCCGCCGTCGCCGCGGCGCTGGTGCTCTACAACGTGGCCGTGGTCGTGTTGCTCGGCGTGCCCTGGCGCCACCGGCCCGGCTTCATGCTCTTCGCGCTCGACTGGCTCGTGGTCAGCCTGGCGGTCGTGCTGACGGGCGGGTTCTACAGCCCCTTCCTGGTGCTCTACTACGCGCTGGTGATCGGCGGCGCGCTGCGGCTCGATTTCCAGCCCACGCTGGTGCTGGTCGGCGCCTGCTCGCTGGTCTACGCCGCCTTGAGCCAGGACACGCCGCCGGGCGTCAGTCCCGCGTTCCACCTGCCCTTGCTGGTTGTCGGCGTGACTTCGCTGATGATGGTGGCGATGACGGCTCTGACCATGCGCCGGGTGGTCGACGTGGAGAATGCACGGGTCCACCTGGAGCAGCAGACGGCGCAGCGGTTCGCCTTGCTGAATGACCTGACGCGCACCGTGCTGAGCGCCTCGCCCGACTCGGCGGCGCTGCTGCGCACCATCGCGGCCATCGCGCCCAACGCCTTGCAGGCCGATTGCGCGCTGGCCGTGCTGCTCGACCGGCAGGGCCGGCCTGGGCGCGTCGCGGTGGACCAGGGCAACGCGCCCGACCTGACGCCGGGCGCCCTGGCCCTGGCGCTGACCGCGACCACGCAGCGCGCCCCGCTGGTGCTCGAAAATCTGCCCGCCG
>CBJNAR010000226.1:0-6178 GCA_966434075.1 uncultured bacterium | reverse complement strand
CCACCAGCAACGGCCGGTCGCCCACTCCGGCCAGCAAATCCTGCACGATGCGCCCGAAGGCATCGTCGCCGATCTTGCCGAGCAGGCGCACCGGCACGCCCAGCCGGTGCAGCGCCGTGCCGGTATTCGACACGCAGCCGCCCGGCGCCACCCGCGCGGGGCCGGTGCGCACTACCACGCCGGGCCGAAAGCGGAACCCGGTCTCGTCCGCGGGCAACGCGGGAATCAGGTCCAGCACCACCATCCCGGCCACAATCACCGTCATTCGCCAATGTCCTCCCTGTCTGGCCCAGCATCCTCCTGCCACAACCGCGCAGGCTTTCCCGCAGCACAGCAAGCCATGGACCATGAGCCACCCGCCCAAGCCACCCCGCTCGGTAGCGGCGCGACGAATCGCACGCACCGCCCGGCGCTGCTGTAGGGGCCGGTTTGCAACCGGCCCGCCGCGCGCCGCCTCGCACGCCATGCCCGCTGTAGGGGCCGGTTGCAAACCGGCCCGCCGTGGCACGATGGGTGCTTATATCATACGCCAAGTGCCCACCATATCTATCGGCTCCAGGCCGTATTCGAGCGAAGTTTGCTTCTCCTTGCCTGGGCGTGTTATTCTTCCGCAACGACAGCGAGCAGGCGCGGCAGTTCCAGCGGCTGCAGGCGCGTCGAGGCGGACTATGAAGGAGGAGTGCATGTTACGATCTCAGGTGGCCGCCGAAGGCTCTCGTGTAGGGCCGGGCCTGTACGGGGAGGGTCCGGCCCGATGACACTCGATACCCGCGCCTCCCTGCGTTCCCGCCCTACCCGCACCCATCGCCGCGATGCCGGCCCGCGCCCAAACTGGCCGGTGCGCGTTCATCATCCCCTGGCGGCGCAGATGGTCCTGCGCACGTCCGCCAATTGGGACCACGACCTGTCCCCCGCGACCTGGGCCGCCGAGGGCAGCACCGCCGAGTTCCGGCTGCCGCTGGGCGCCGGGCACTGGGCCGCGAAGCCCTGCCTGCGCGCCGGCAACCGGCTGATCTGGGCCGCCGGGTACGATGTGGCCCTGACCGGCGAACCGGGTGGGCAGGATCTCTACCCGCAGTTCGTGGCCCCGCGCCAGGGCACGGTCTCCGATAAGCTGGAGACGCCCACGCACCCGGCCACCGGGCGGCACTATATGCGCGTCTATCTGCCGCCCGACTACGACAAGCAGCCCGACCAGCGCTACCCGGTAGTCTACATGCAAGACGGTGCCAACCTCTTCTTCCCGGACGAGTCGTATTCCGGCCACGCCTGGGACGTGCAGCACACGATGGACCTGCTGATCGCCCTCGGCCTGATCCGCCCGGCCATAGTCGTCGGCGTCTACCCCGCGGCGCGCATGGCCGAGTATACACGGCCCGGCTACGAGGAGTATGGCCGCTGGCTGGCACAGGAGTTGAAACCGGCGGTGGACCGCATGTACCCCACGCTGGCCGATGACCCGGCCTCGGCGGTCGTCATAGGGTCCTCACTGGGCGGCGTGGTCTCGTTCTACCTGGCCTGGCAATGGCCCGAGGTGTTTGGCGGGGCGGCCTGCCTCTCGCCCACGTTCGGTTGGCGCGATAACCTGTTTGCCCGCGTGGCGCGGGAAGCGCGACGGCCAGGGCGCTTCTACGTGGACAGCGGCGGCCCCGGCGACAACTTCCAGGCGGCGCGCAATATGCACGCCGCGCTGGAACGCCGCGGCTACCGGGCGGGCCGCGATCTCTACTACCAGAGCTTCCGCCAGGCCGGGCACAACGAACGCGACTGGGCCGCGCGCCTGCACCGCCCGCTGCAGTTCCTGCTGGGTCTGCCGCAACCCGATGCCGTCTAGCGCCCGGCCCAGTCGGCGTTACCTACCAGGTCTCGCGGAGGCCGCCCAGGATCGCGTCGGCCTGGGCGGCCTCGGCACACCCGAAAGCCACCTGATCCTGATCCCCCGTCGTGCGGATAATGAAGACCGACCGCAGACTGATTCCGGCGGCCGCCAGCGCTGCGGTGGCGCGCGCCAGCGAGCCGGGGCGGTTAGGCAACCACGCCACTGCCACCGGCACGCTCGCCGCGCTGATATGCGCCGCGTTGAGCGCCTGCTGCGCCGCCTCCATCTGGTCCACCAGCAGTTCCACCGCACTCATCTGGCCGGTATCGATGCCCGCCACCGCGTCCAGATTGACGCCCGCGTCGGCCAGCACACGGGCCACCCGCGCGAGTTCGCCATGGCGCGACAGCAACTGCACGCGTAGCGCCGTTTCGATAGCCATCGTCACACCTCCCGCGTCGCCGGGCCTACCGGCGCGTCTTGATCCATACCGCCGCAGCATAATCTGTACCGGCAACGAGGGATGATCGGGTTTCTGCCGGCCGGGCCGGGCCATGCCGGCTTAATAGAACTGCCCGCGCCGTTGCAGCCAGTCCAGCGAATCTTCGCGCTTGATCCGGATCGTGTGCGAATTGATTTGCTCGGCTTTCAACTCGCCGGTCCGGATAGCATACAGCAGGAACTCACGCCCCACACCCAGGATCTCCGCCAATTCGGCCACCGTGTACTCCTCGTGGTGCAGATCGGGCATGTCATCATGGTGAGTATGCCAGGTTAGGGTCTCCATTGATCCTCTCCTTTCAGGGGCCGGCAGTCGCCGGGGATCCAGCGTGCCCGGCAAGTGGCTCCCCATTTCATCATAGCCGAAAGCGGTTGGCGTAGTGGTATATGCGCGTAACAGATGGGTTAAAATCGGGTGGCGGGCGTGAAGAAACACCGCGCCGGGCCACCGCCCCGCGCGATCCCAGGCAACCTTGGGGGTTCATAAATGAATATCTGACGGAGATGATGGATTAATGGACGCTTAGTGGTACTTCGACTCCTCGATGCGGCGCCGTAAGGCGTCTTCCGGCGAGCGCGCAGCAGGCGCTGCCGAGGCGGCAGCCCCCTGCAGCGTCTGCTCGGCGGCCTGCAGCTCGCCCGGCGCGGCGCGGCGCACCGCGCTCCACTTGCCGCAGTAGGGGCAGCGGTCGAACTTGCGCGTCAGCAGGTTGGGACTAAACAGGCTGAGCGCGAAGGGCCGGCCACACTGCGGGCAGATCGCGCCACCGGCCCTACCGTAGCCTTGCCCCACCTGACGGCGGCGCCCCCCGGACATCAGCAACGGCAGCAGCATGACCAGCAGAATGATGCCCAGGATCACCCCAACAGCAGCGATCAGCCCCTGCGTGCTGGATTGGCCCGAGACGATCTGGACTGAGATAGTGTTGGACGTTAGCTCCTGCCCCGCGGCCGTGCGGCCAGTGGCGCTGAAGACATGGCGGCCGGTGCTGAACGTATCCGTGTTGAAGCTGATCTGGAAGGGCGCCTGCGTTGCAGCACCGATCTCCTGCCCGTCAAGCAGAAAGCTGACGTGCACCAGATCACCTGGGCCGCGCGCCGAGAGCGTGAAGTTACCCTGGATCTGATCGCCCAGCCCGTAGCCGAAGTCGCGATGCAGGCCAATGGTCAGGTTGCCGGCCTGGGCCAGGGCGCTGTCGCCGGCTAAGGCGGTGATCAGCGCGGCGCATAGGCAAGCGAGGAGCACATGTCTGGGTTTCATCACTTCCACCGTGTGAGAATCGTTTCCCGCTCAAACAACCTGCCGGCGAAGTAGACCAGCGTAGCGTCTGCCGCCAGCAGCACGACCAGCACCGCGAGCAGGAAGGTTATATTGATTGTGAACAGGCCGGCCGTCTGGCCAAAGAAGACGGCCAGCAGGGGCACAATGATCACCATCGAGACCTGCTCGGCCGTGCGCGGGTCACTGACGCGAGACGACACCATGATGCTGACGCTGACGGAGGCCACCGAGAGGAGCGGGCCGACCACAAACACGGTGAGCAGCCAGATGGGGTCGAGCACCCGAGCGGCCACGGCCGGATTGCTGGTGATCAGCCTGGCGCCCACGGCGAAGACCGCGAAGCCGCCCCAGGTCGCGGCGACGGCGGGGATGATCGAGCCGAGGGCCTTGCCGATCAGCAACTCCATGGTCGTGATGGGCGTAGCCAGCAGCGGTTCCAGGCAGCGCGTCGTCTTCTCGCCCACGATGCTGTAGGCCGAGATCGAGGCCGGGATGATGAGCGGCAGCATCATGAAGATGATCACGAACTGATAGAGTACATAGACCTGGATGCAGGCGCCGTACCCGAGATCGCCGCAGATAGACGCCATCTGCGGCGGCACGTTCGACACGCCGCCGGCGCCCTCGCTGTTGGTGAAGTAGAGCGCCACGAGCGGCATGACGCTGAAGAACAGCGGCAGCAGCAGGACGGTGAACAGCACCAGACGATTCTTGAAGACCTCGGCCCACTCCTTGCGGATGATCGTGCGAATCTTATCCATAGCTCTCTAGCCTCGTCCCGCCACCGGCGCGGGCGCCACGGCGGCGGCGCGGCCGTGATCCATCAGCGACAGGTAGACCTCTTCGAGCGAGTGGCGCAACTCGCCCACGAACTGCACGTCGGCGCCGGCCTCAACCAGCTTACGCACGATGACCGGGTTCTCGCTAGGCGGGTCATCCAGCCCGACCACGATCTTCGGCCCGTCGTCCATCTCCACCTGCTGCACCTCGCGGGTGAACGGCAGCGCGCGCACCAGGTCGAGCAGGTATGGCGTAACCTGGCGCAGATGGAAGACGACCTGGCGCCCGAACATGGCGCCGCGCAGGTTCTCGGGGGTATCCAGAGCCACCAGCCGGCCCTTCATCACCCCGATGCGGTCGCAGAGCCGGTCGGCCTCGTCGAGATTGTGGGTACACATGAAAATGGTGCGGCCCGCGCTCTTCAACTCGACGATGAAGTCATGCACCAGCTTGGCGGCCTCGGGGTCGAGGCCGGAGGTCGGTTCGTCCAGGAAGAGCACCTGCGGCTCGTGGAGCAGGGCGCGGCAGATCGCGACCTTCTGGCGCATGCCCTTGGAGAAACTGCCGGCCGGGTCGTTGCGCCGGTCCCACAGCCCGAGCATGCGCAGGTACTTCTCCACCTGGCCCGGCACGTCCTTCACTTCGTAGAGGTGGGCGAAGATCTCCAGGTTGGTCCAGGCGCTCAACCGCTCATAGAGGCCAGGCGACTCGGTCAGGATGCCGGCGTTGCGCCGGATGTCTGTGTCGTCTTGCCCTACCCGGAAGCCGGCCACACTCGCCTCGCCCGCGGTGGGGCCGATGAGGGAGGTCAGCATGCGCACGGTGGTGGTTTTGCCCGCGCCGTTTGGCCCGAGGAAGCCGAACACCTCGCCCTGGCCCACGTCGAGATCCAGGTGATCAACCGCCAGCACCGGGGCCTCTCCCTTGCCCCGCGGAAACGTCTTGGTCAAGCCTCTGGTTTTGATCATGAGTGTTCCTTGCCGCAACCCGTGGTGAAAACCGGGTTGGCTTAAAACAACTGTCCCCGCCGTTTCAGCCAATCCAGCGCGTCTTCGCGCTTGATGATGATGGCGTGCGAATGCACCTGCATGGCCTTCAACTCGCCGGTCCGGATAGCATGCAGCAGCAGTTCACGGCCCACACCGAGGATCTCCGCCAATTCGGCCACCGTGTACTCTTCATGGCGCAGGTCGGGCATGTCATTGTGGTGAGTATGCCAGGTTAGGGTCTCCATCGATCCTCTCCTTCCAGGGGCCGGCAGCCGCCCGGCGCTCCGCAATACCCGGCTAGCGGTTCCCCGTTTCATCATAGCCGACAGCGGTTGGCGCAACGGTATATATGCGTGACAGATGGGTTAAAAGCGCGGGGCGGGCGTGAAGAAAGACCGCGCCGGGGGAGATGCCCGGCGCGGTCTCAGCCAGTGGCTAGCGAGCGGCGGCCAGCGCCGGCTCGCGGGGGGCGAGCGGGGCGGGATCGGCCAGGGGCGGGAACGCGGCGGGACCGTGCAGCCGCACGCCGAACTCGAAGTCGAGCAGCGCGGCCTTGCGGGGCAGGCCGCCGCCGTAGCCCGTCAGCTTGCCGTTAGCCCCGATCACGCGGTGGCAGGGCACGATGACGGCAATCGGGTTGCGCCCGTTCGCCAGCCCCACCGCCCGCGAGCCCTGCGGATTGCCGACCCAGCGGGCCAGGTCGCCATAGGAGATCGTGGTGCCGTAGGGGATGCCAAGCAGCGCGGTCCACACCCGGCGCTGGAACTCGGTGCCGTGCAGCGCCAGCGGCAGATCAAACGCCGTCAG
>CBJNAR010000225.1:0-6192 GCA_966434075.1 uncultured bacterium | reverse complement strand
GCTTGATCTTGGTGCGCAGGAAGTGGTCGGGGCAGGAGGTGCCGAGTTCGGCCAGGCGCGGGGCGTCGTGGCTGTTCACGAAGCGCAGGATGGCCGGGTCTTCCTGCACCGTGCCGACCATGCGCTTGTACTGGCTGACCTGGCCGCGCAGCCAGGGCAGGATCTCGATCAGCCCGGCATGGCGCTGGTTCTCGACCAGCGCCTGGTAGCGGGCGCCGCCGAAGGTCTGCGCGCCTTTGTCATGCTCCTCGATATAGCGGCCGGCGCGCTCGATCAGGTCGAGGCTCAGTTCGTAGCAGGCTTTGTCGTCGTCGGCCCAGTTGATCAGGCCGTGCCCGCCCAGGACCACGCCTCTAGCCCGCGGGTGATCCCGCACGATCTGCTCCAGCTTCAGCCCCAGGTCGAAGCCGGGCCGCTGCCACGCCGTCCAGATCACGTCGTCGCCGTAGATCTCGCGCGTCAGGCGCTCCGAGTTGCGCGCCGCCGCCACCGCGATCACCGCGTTGGGGTGGGTGTGATCGACATGCCGGTAGGGCACGAAGCCGTGCAGCGGCGTGTCGATGGACGAGGGGCGGGGGTTCAGGTTGAAGGTGCAGTGGGCGTACAGCCCGACGATGGCGTCCTCGATCTCGGTCTTGGGGCCGCGATGAGGCGCGTGGTGGTAGTGCTGCTGTAGCGCGATCAGCTTATCCATGTAGAGCGAGGAGAAGTTCTCGCGCTTGGCCGTGCGCAGGTCGCCGCCGGAGCCTTTGACCCAGAGCACGCTCACCGGTTCGCCGGTCAGCGGATCGGTTTCGGTGAGCTTGGCCGAGGTGTTGCCCCCGCCGGTATTCGTGATGCGCCCATCGGCGCCCAGCAGGTTGGAGCGATAGACGAGCCGCCCCAGCGGATCCAGCCCGGCGGCGACGGCATCGTCCCAGGCGTAGGTTACGTGGCGGTAGGTTTTGGATTCCATCACCATCGCGGGGTTCCTCCTTAGGCGCGCTTGCTTAGTTCCTGGGCCTCGTAGGTCCGCACTTCGTCCAGGAACCCCAGGCCGGTAGGCACATCGTGTTGGGTGCAGTAATAATCCCAGACCGCCGCCCAGGGCAGGCCCTTGAGCGCCTCCTGCCAGGCCAGGCGCGCGGTGTAGTCGCCGGACTCCTCCATCTCGCGCAGGCGGGCGGTGGGTTCGAGCAGGGCCAGCAGGGCCGCGCGCAGCACGTTGCGCGCCCCGATAGTCCAGGCGGCAATGCGGTTGATGCTGGCGTCGAAGAAATCGAGCCCGATATGCACCCGGTCGAGATAGCCCCCCGTCACGACCTCGCGCAGCATGGCCTGGGTGTCGTCGTTCAGCGTGACCACGTGGTCGCTATCCCAGCGCACGCCGCGGCTGATGTGCAGCACCAGGCCCGGTACGTACAGCAGCCCCGCCGATATTTTGTCGGCAATTGATTCCGTGGGATGGAAGTGGCCGCTGTCCAGCGTCAGCAAGATCTGCTTGTGGATGGCGTAGCCCAGGTAGAATTCGTGCGAGCCGACCACGTAGCTCTCCGAACCGAGGCCAAACAGCTTGCTCTCAACCGAGTCCAGGTTGTACTGTGCGTCGATGGGCACGGCCAGGATGGCATCCAGCGACTCCTGGAGGCGGGGACGAGGCGCGCCGCGGTCGACCGGCGTGTCTTTCAGGCCGTCGGGGATCCAGATATTGGTGGCGCAGGGGCTGCCGAGTTCGCGCCCGAAATAGGCGCCGATATGGCGGCAGGCGATACAATGGTCGATCCAGAACCGGCGGATGGCCGGGTCGGGGCTGGCGAGCGTAAAGCCGCTCTCGGCCAGCGGGTGGGAGAAAAGGGTGGGGTTGAAGTCGAGCCCGTGCCCGTGTGTTTTCGCCCACTCGACCCAGCCCTGGAAGTGCTCGGGCTGGAGTGCGTCGCGCTCGACCTTCTGGCCGCCGGTTTCGGCGTAGATAGCGTGGAGGTTGAGCCGGTGGGTGCCGGGGATCAGGCTGTAGGTGCGGTCGAGATCGCGGCGCAACTCGGCGGCGGTGCGGGCCTTGCCGGGGTAGTTGCCGGTAGCCGCCAGGCCGCCGCCCAGGGCCGCGTCCGGCGACTCGAATCCGGCCACGTCGTCGCCCTGCCAGCAGTGGAGGCTCAAGGCGACTTTGTCGAGTGCGGCTAACGCCTGGTCCGTATCCACCCCCAGGGCGGCATAGCGGTCGCGGGCCAGCGTGTACGCGTCTTGCACCTGCTTCGTTGTCGGGGACGTGCTGTTCATCCGTTGTCCTTCCTGCTATCAGTCGAGATGGAAAATCTCGGTTAATTCCAGAAACATATCGTCTGGGCGGGCGTTATTCGGGGACTCGAAAAACGGCGCCATAAACTCCTGCCACCGGGTATTGACCTCGGTCGCCGCCATGCGCGCCTGGGCGGCGGCCAGGCTGTCAGGCGTCTCGAAGTAGCCGAACAACAGCCCATCGTCGCGCACGAACAGCGAATAATTGTGCCAACCCGTGTCGCGCAGCGCCTGGAGCATCGCGGGCCAGACCTGCTCGTGCTGCCGTTTGTATTCTTCTAACCTGTCCGGTTTGACCTTGAGCATAAAGCCTACGCGGTTCATAAGCGACTCCTGAGTGGAGAAGGCCGGCGCGGCGGCAGCCCGCAGCGCTTCAGTCACCGCCGTGCCGGCCAGGGCGTTAGCCCCGTTTAGAAGTCGAAATTGTCGATATTGGTCTTGTCGAAGACGGTCGGCTTGCCGAGCAAGACGGTCCCGTCCGGGGCGATGGTGTAGCTGCCCAGCTTGCCCGCGGTGAAGGTCTCGCCGGGCGTGCCCTTGATCTTGCCGGAGGCGATGGCGTCCAGCGTGTAGATGGCGAGGTAGCCCAGGTCGGACGGATTCCAGAGCGCGAAGGCCGGGGCCGCGCCGCTCTTGACGTAGGCGCGCATGGTGTTCGGCGTGCCCAGGCCGGTCACCATCACCTGGCCGATCTTGTTGGCGTCCGTGACCGCCCGCGCCGCCGCGGCGATGCCCACGGTAGTGGGCGAGATGATGCCCTTCAGGTCGGGATAGGTCTGCATCAGGCCCTGGGCCTCAGTGTAGCTCTTCTCGTCCTGGTCGTCGCCATAGACGGTCGCGACCAGTTCCAGCCCGGAGTTCTCCGGCTTGGTCAGTTCATCCTTCATCCACTTGATCCACTCGTTCTGATTGGGGGCGGTGCTGGTCGCGCTCAGGATGGCGATCTTGCCTTTGCCGCCGATCAGCTTCGAGATCAGCTGGATCTGCCCGCGGCCGATGTCCTCGGCGTTGGCCTGGTTGATGTGGACGGTGCGCCCACCGGGGGAAATCGCCGCGTCCCAACTCACCACCGGGATGCCCTGGTCGATGGCCTGTTTGCCGACCGGCACCAGCGCATCGGAGTCGTCCGCCGAGATGGCGAGGCCCTGCACATGCTGGGCGATGAGCGAGTTGAGCAACTGGATCTGCTGCGTGGCATCCGCCGTGGCCGGTCCCTGGTAGGTGACGGTCGCGCCCAACTCCTTGGCCGCCGCCTGGGCGCCCTTGTTGGCGGTATCGAAGTAGGGATTACCCAGATTCTTGGGCACCAGGACATAGTTGCGGCCACTGCCGCCGGCAGCCGGGGCGGCGGTGGTATTGGTGGCGGCGGCTGCGGGCGCCGTGGTATCGGTCGCCGCAGCGGCCGGCGCGGTGGTATTGGTGGCGGCGGCAGCCGGCGCGGTGGTGTCGGTGGCGGCGGGGGCCGCCGGGGCGGTCGTGGCGGTGGGCGCCGCGGCCGGTACGGCGGTGGCCGTCGGTGTCTCGCCGCCGCAGGCGGCCAGCAGCGGCAATATGAGACTCAGCAGCAATAGAGCGATGATCTTCTTATACATCGGACGGTTCCTCCTTTGGTGCTACCTGGCGACTTGACCGGTGAGCGATACGTCGTGCGCTGCGGCAAGGGGCATGCGCTTTCGGCAATAGGCGTCCTCCTTTGTCCATACGACTGGCCCGGCGGGCGGCTACGGGTGGGCCAGGATGAGGCCACGCGACCAGAAAAAGAACAGCCCGAACAGGACCGCGACCAGCACCATCACGCCCGTCCAGACCACCGTGTCGCGGCGCCAGGCGGGCCGGGCCGCCAACTGCCGTCCGAGCCAGGGCAGCAAAATCGATAGGATCAGCAGCAGGCCGATCACGATATCCTGGATCGGGCCTTGCAGATTGATCAGGCCCATGCCGAAGCGCAGCAACCCGACCAGCACCAGCGCCAGCACAGCCCCGACCATGGTGCCGCTGCCGCCGAAAATGCTCACGCCGCCGAGGACGGTGATCGTGATGACCGTGAGTTCCAGCCCGGTGCCTATGTCGGGCCGGGTGCTGCCGTAGCGGGCGGCCAGGATGAAGCCCGCCAGCGCCGCCATCATTGCCGACAGCACGAAGATGATGATTTTGACGCGGGTAACGGGCACGCCCGAGTACCGGCTGGCGGCCTCGTTGTTGCCGATGGCGTAGAGGTAGCGCCCGAAGCTGGTTTTGTGCAGCACCAGGCCGAAGCCCAGGGCCAGCACGAGGAACAGCAGCAGCGCGAAGGGCACCTGCGTGGCGCCCAGCGTGCCCTGGCCCAGATACGTAAAGGACTCCGGGTAGCCGCGCGCCGCCTGATCGCCCAGCAGCACATAGGCCAGCCCGCGGTAGAACGAGAAGGTGCCCAGCGTGACGGCCAGGCTCGGCAGCCGCATCCGGGCGACCAGCACGCCGTTCAGCAGCCCGGCCAGCACGCTGACCCCCAGCGCCACGGCGACGGCCAGCCAGATATTCCACCCGTTCATGAACAACCAGCCCATCAGCGAGGCCGACAGGCCGAGCGTGGAGGCAATCGAGAGGTCGATATTGCCGGTGACGATGATGAACACCATCGGCAGCATCATGATGCCCAGCTCCATGAAATCGGAGGTGGTGCGCAGCAAGTTAGTCCCGTTCAGGAAGAAGGGCGAGAGCCGGCTGTTGAGCAGGGTCACGGCCAGGATCAGCACGACCAGGAGGCCCTCCCAGCGGAAGGCCAGGCGCCCGATCGTGTTGGGCGATGCGGAGATCGCGCCGGGCGTGCCCCGGCTGACCCGCGTCGCCTCCGGCGCGTCGCCTGTATCAGTTGGCCGAGCCATGTCCACTCTCCTTGGGCCTGGTGGGCGGCTGTCGCCCAAATGGTGCGCGCTGCATATCAGCGGGTGCGCCGGATCGTGAGCCGTTGCAGGCGCCGCGAGATGGCCGAGTCGGTGATGACGGCCAGCAGGATGAGCAGCCCCTGCACGGCTAGCTGCCAGAAGGGCGAGATGCCGACCAGCGTGAGCGCGTTGTTGATGATGCCGAGCAGGAAGGCGCCCAGCACCACGCCCAGCACGCTGCCGCTGCCGCCGAAGATATTGACCCCGCCGACGACCGGCGCCGCCACGGTCTGCAACTCGAAGCCCATGGCCGTGTTCGTCTGCGCCGCCTCAAAGCGCGACGCCCACAACACGCCCGCCAGCCCGCACAGCAGGCCCGAAATGGTGAAAACGAGGAAGATGACCCGCTCTTGCGGGATGCCGGCAAAGCGCGCGGCGACGGGGTTGCTGCCGACGGTGTAGATGTCGCGCCCTGTGCGCGTATATTTCAGGAAGGCGTAGACGGCGGCGATCACCACAACGGCGAACAGGATCAGGTTGGGCACCCCCAGGGGCGTGCCCTTGGCGATCTCGCGGAAGCCCGGCGGCATTTTGTCTGCGGTGATCCAGGTGCCGCCACTATAGAGAAAGATCAGCCCGCGATAGACGCTGAGCGTGCCCAGCGTGGCAATGATCGGCGGCACCCCGCCGCGGGCCACGATCAATCCGTTGAAGCCGCCGAGCGCGGCGCCGAGCGCCATGCCCAGCGCGACGACCAGGGGCGCGGGCAGCCCGTGGAAGGCCACGACCGTGAACGCGACCATCATCGCCGTCAGCCCGATAGTCGAGCCGACGGACAGGTCGATGCCGCGGGTGATGATGACCATGGCCTGCGCCAGGGCGACGATCACCAGGATGGCGATGTTCAGCAGGATGTTGTTGAAATTGGTGGGCGTGAGGAAGGCGGGCGTGCGCAGGCTGACCAGCACGGCCAGCACGAGGATAAACAGGATGATGCCAACTTCGCGGAAGCGCACGACGGCCTGGAGCCAGCCGCGCTCCCGGCGAGCGCGGG
>CBJNAR010000224.1:0-6222 GCA_966434075.1 uncultured bacterium | reverse complement strand
AGTCGGTCCAGCCGTTCTGCACCAAGAAGGTGAACTCGATCGGCTTGCCGTCTTTGCCGAGCAACTTGCCGTTACTGTCCTTCTTGTAGCCCGCCTTATCCAGAATGTCGGCGGCTTGCTTGGCATCGTAGGGAATCATGCCCTGATCCGCAATGCTGGGATCGAGCCAATCCTTTTGGCCGGGGAGCACGAGGCCGGTCTGGCTCGCGGGCTGCACATAGCCGAATTCGGCTTTGGTCGAAATCGCGTTCCGGTCGATTGCGTAGGCCACACCACGCCGGAACTCAGGATCGTTGAAGGGCGCCTTGGTCAGGTTGAAGCCCAGGGCGATCTCGCCTCCCGGTGGATACCAGTAGTGGTTGTGCGCGGGGTCCTTGTCGACGTACACCTGCTTGATGTTGGGCACAAACATGGCGTTCGTGTCATACTTGCCCTGGCTCAAAGCCAGTTGCTCAACCTGGTTGCCGCCGGCGTTCTTGTGGAAAATCAACTGTTTGACGTGGATCTTATCAGCCTGCCAGTAGCTTTCGTTGCGCGCCAGGACAAGTTGCTGGCCGTTGAAGCTGGCCGGCTTGTACGGTCCGGTGCCGACCGCGTCCGGGTTGGTGAACTTGACCGGGTCGGTCTCTTTCTCCCAGACGTGCTTGGGGACGATGAGCACGTTGTTGGCAACCTTCAGGAACATGTTCGCCGAGGGTTCCTTGAACTTGAAAGTGACCTGGTTGCCGCTGCTGGTCACACTGTCGAGCGCCTGCCAGACGCCGCCCAGATCGAAAGCGGGCTGTGCCTTGAGGAGATTAAAGGTGTAGGCGACATCATCGGCGCTAAAGGGCTGCCCGTCGTTCCATTTCACGCCGTCGCGGATTGTGAATACGAGCGTCTGAGGGTCCTGCCACTTGTAGTCGGTCGCCAGCCAGGGATTGGTCTTGCAGTTAAAGGTGTCGACGATCATCAGGGGTTCAAAGGTGTAGGCAGAAGTCAAGGCATTGGGCGAGAAGGGGTTGTAGTTGAGCTGAGGGTTGTCGCCGCCCCCAAAGCCGCCGAAGTCCAGGTGATCCACCATACCTTCGCCGCCGGCAGGTTGTGCACCACCCTGATCGGACGCGCCGCCGCCGGTCGTGTTCGTCGCTGCCGGCGCGTTACCCCCACCGGGCTGAGAGGTGCTGCCGCCGGTGTCCGATCCGCAGGAAGAGAGGATCAACACCAGCAACAGCAGTGGCGTGAGAGCTAATCGGTTTCGTCGTCGGAACATTCCACTTACCTCCTTGTAGACGTATGTCATTACGAACAACCGATTGAACCTCGAAATACCGAGTCGCCAGGGTTACATCCGTCGTCACTCCTCTTCATCGATAGCCGTTGTGCGGAACTGCCCCGGTTCTCAGATGAGGTCGTTATTTGCCGACCAATCAGAGCATAGATTGTGCCAATACCCCATTTTCGGTAAGCTGATGGCACCAGAAATGCAGGTAATTTGTTACCTCATATAGTGGATCAGTAGATGTACGATAATCGTTCCAATCGGGGGACATAATATGATTGAGCTTAAACACGGACAGATTCTCGTCGACGGCAGGCCGCGGACTTTCGTCGGGGGCGAAATTCACTATTTTCGCCTCGCGCGTGAAGATTGGGGGGATCGCATCGCCAAGCTGAAGGCGGCGGGCGGCAACCTGGTGGCTTCGTATGTACCGTGGCTGATGCATGAACCGGTTGAGGGGGAGATTGACCTGGATGGCAGAACCGCCCCGAATCTCGACCTGGGCGCTTTTATCGATCTCTGCCGGGACAACGATCTCCTATTCTTCGCACGGCCCGGTCCCTTCATCATGGCCGAGATGAAAAACGAGGGGTTGCCCTACTGGTTGTACACCAAGCACCCGGAGATCATTCCCGTGACCTGGGACGGCAAGCAAGCGCCCACACGCACAGTCGATTATCTCGCACCGGGTTTCCTGGAAGAGGCGCGCCGCTGGTATGAGGCGGTGATGGGGCGCGTGATCGCGCCGCGGCTGCAACCCAACGGCGGCAACATCATCGCCGTCCAACTCGACAACGAGATCGGGATGCTGTCGTGGATCTCGAACTCGCCCGACCTGACCGATCATGTCCTGGGCGATTTCGTGCAGTGGTTGCAAAAGCAATATGATGCCGCCACGCTCCGGACGCGCTATCCCTTTGCCCTTGATAACCCGCTCATCCGCGATACCGCGATCCGGGCGCCCCGCGAGGAGTACGCCGCCCAGTTGATGCGTGATCTGGGGCACTTCATGCGCGACCGCTATGCCCGGTATGTCGCCACGCTCCGTACCTATGCCGAGGAGTGCGGCATCAGAGACGTGCCTTTCGTGATCAATATCCACGGCACCGACCGGGGGAGGGGCTTCACGTTCCCGGTCGGCATCAGCCAGCTTTACGAAGCCTACACCCAGGCGCCCGACTACGTCGCCGGGTCGGACCATTACCTGGGCGACCTGAGCATGACCAACTTTCAGGACTTGTATCTGATGAACGCCTTCATGCCCGCCGTGAACAACCCGGACCAGCCGTTAACCTCGGTGGAGTTCGAAGCGGGCAGCGGCGATTACGGCGAGAACTACGGGGGGCGGATCGATCCGTCCGCGGTCGATTTCAAGGTGCGCATGTGTCTCGCGCAAGGCAACCGGCTGATCAATTACTACCTGTTCACTGGGGGGATCAACGCCCTGCTGCCCGAGCCGGTACACGACGGCAACGACCGCATCGCGTTCACCGGCGAGCGGCATGGGTTTGGCGCGCCGGTCAATCCCGAAGGCGTGCTCAATTACACCTACCCGCGCCTGACCCGTGTCACGAGCATGGCGGTGGCGCTGGGAGATAAACTGGCCGTCATGGAGGAAGAGCATGACGGCGTGGCCTTCGCCTTCATCCCCGACTACTATATGACCGAGTACAAATACCCGGAAAGTGCGCGGATGAACGCCATCGTCGCCAACATCGAGGCCAACCGCGGCCCTGGCGCGTGGGAAAGCGTGGCGCGGGCGATGCTGCTGGCGGGCTACCGCTTCGGCGCAGTCAACATCCAGGACAAGCCGCTGGATCCGGCAGGCACACCGGTGCTCGTGCTGGCCTCGGCGCGGTATATGGACGGGGATCTGCAACGGAAGCTGGTCGATTACCTGGCGGCGGGCGGGGCGGTCCTGCTCTATGGGGAAGTGCCGTTGTTCGATATGGAAGGGAATCCCTGTACGCTGCTGGCCGATGCGCTGGGCCTCCACCCGGTCGGGGCGCGCGAAGGGGCGACCTTCTATTACCTGTCGCTCTACTCCACCGGCTCGGCGGCGCCGCACGCCGAGATCCGCACCCACTACGCCCAGGTTTACGAACCGGCGCGCGGCGAGGTGATCTTGCGCGTGGTGGGCACCGATGAAGCCTGTGGCTTCGACATCCCGGTGGGCGGGGGCCGCGCTATCGTGATTACCGCCGCCTACACCGCCGACATTCCGTTCTTTCGCAAGGCATTGGAGAAACTGGGCGCACCCGCCGGTCTGCGTTACGACACGCCATACTACGGCGTCTTCCTGACATCCACGGCCTCGCCGCAAGGAGAGCGCTTCATCCACATCCTCAACCTCGATGCGTTCGACAAAACCGGCCAACTCACGATGGACGGCCGGAATCTGCTGGAGGGGCGCCCACTTGCGCTGCGGAGCCGGGAAGGGATTATGCTGCCGCTAAACGTCGCCGTTGGCGATGTGCGGATCGTTTATTCCACTGCCGAGATCAGGAGGATCGCGGACGCCGCCGTCGAGTTCCGCCTGACACAATCGGAGGATGTGATCGCGATGGAGACCGCGCGACAGATTGAACCGAGCGACGACTACGCGGTAGAGCAACGGGGCAAGACCGTGCTTATCACTTCGTGCAAGCATGCGGCGGTGCATGATCTGCTAACGGTTCGCTGGAGGTGATGATTTGCGCGTCCTCTATATTGATATCGACAGCCAGCGCCCCGACCACCTGGGCTGCTACGGCTACCATCGGAACACCAGCCCCAACATCGATGCCCTGGCGCAGCATGCCCGGCGCTTCGAAAACTGCTACATCACTGATGCCCCTTGCCTGCCGTCACGCACGGCGCTCTGGAGCGGGCGGGCCGGGTTCCGCACGGGCGTCGTCGGCCACGGCGGAACAGCAGCGCAGCCCTTCGTCGAAGGCCCCACGCGCGGATTCCAAGATCTGTTCGGCACCACCGGCTGGATGGCCGCGCTGCGCGCCGCAGGTATGCATACCGCCACCGTCAGTTCCTTCGGCGAGCGCCATTCGGCCTGGCATTGGTACGCAGGATACAATGAGATCCTTAATCCCGGCAAGAACGGTATGGATCGCGCCGACGAGGTGGTGCCGCTGGCCCTGGACTGGCTCGGGCGCCATGCCCGCGCGGATAGCTGGTTCCTGCACGTGAATCTGTGGGACCCGCACACCCCTTACCGCACGCCTGTAGAGTTCGGCAATCCCTTTGCCGACGATCCGCCCCCCGCCTGGTTGACCGAAGAAGTCCGGCAGCGGGCGTGGGCGGGATTCGGCCCGCACAGCGCCCAGGAACCGCGCGGCTACGGCTTCGAGCCGGACAATCCCGCCGAGTACCCGCGCGTCCCCGCGCAACTAGACTCGATGGACGCTGTCAAGCGCTGGATCGACGGCTACGACGTCGGGGTGCGTTACGCGGATCGGTACATCGGCAGGTTGCTGAACGCCTTGGCCGATGCCGGCGTCCTGGACGAAACCGCCATTATCGTCGGCGCCGATCATGGAGAGAACCAGGGGGAACTGAATGTGTGGGGCGACCACCAGACCGCGGATTCGATCACCTGTCGCGTGCCGCTGCTCATCGCCTGGCCGGGGCTAACCGAGATGCCCCTTGTGGATCGCGCCTTGCACTACCACTACGACTGGGCCGCCACGCTGATCGAACTGGTAGGTGGGACGATACCTGCAACCTGGGACGCCCAGCCGTTCACGGCCGCGTTCCGCGATGGTCGGGAGACAGGCCGGCCGTACCTCGTCACCAGCCAGGGCGCGTGGGCGTGCCAGCGCGGGGTGCGCTTTGACGATTACCTATGCTTGCGCACCTATCATGACGGGTATAAGGAACTGGAGCCGATCATGCTTTTCGACCTGGCGCACGACCCGCACGAGCAGCATGACCTGGCAGCCGAGCATCCCGAGGTGGTGGACCGGGCCATGGCCTTGCTCGCCGACTGGCAGCATGCCATGATGCTGGAGAGCGGGGCGGATATCGACCCGCTGATGACCGTGTTGCGGGAAGGCGGTCCCTTCCACACACGGGGCATGTTGCCGCGCTACCTGGAACGCCTGCGGACGACCGGGCGCGGGGATCACGCCGCACGGCTTGCCGCACGCCATCCGGAGGATGTATAGCAGGCAAGGGCGTTGCCGCAGAAAGGAAGACAGAAACATGGGCATGCTGGACAATCAGGTCGCGTTCATCACCGGCGCGGCCAGCGGGATCGGCGCGGCAACCGCCCGGCGCTTCGCCGAAGAAGGCGCGCGGGTGGCCCTCGCCGACGTGCAGCACGAAGAAGGCGACCGCATCCGCCGCGAATTGGAAGCAGCGGGCCACCAGGCGATCTATGTGGACTGTGACGTGAGCCAGGCCGATGCCGTCCAACACGCCATCGAAACGACCGTGGAGCGGTTCGGCAAGCTGGATATTGTCTTTGCCAACGCCGGGATCAACGGCGTCTGGGCACCGGTCGAGGAGTTGCAGCCCGACGAATGGGACAAGACACTGGACATCAATCTCAAAGGCACCTTTCTGACCGTGCATTTTGCGGTGCCGCATCTAAAGCGCAACGGCGGCGGCAGCATCATCATCACGAGCAGTGTTAACGGCACGCGCACCTTCTCGAACCCCGGCACCAGCGCCTACAGCAGCTCCAAAGCCGGGCAGGTCGCCTTTATGAAGATCATGGCGCTGGAACTCGGGCGGCACAACATCCGTTGCACCGCCGTCTGCCCTGGCTTCATCTACACGAATATTCAGCAGCGCACCGAAGAGCGCGACACCGACAAAATCGGACTCGAAGTCGAGCTCCCGAAGGGCAGCCCGGCAATCGACGAGGGTGCCGGGCACCCGGATGAGGTGGCCGATGTCTGTGTGTTCCTGGCCTCGGACCTGGGGCGTCATGTCTCCGGCGTGGAGATCTACGTCGACGGCGG
>CBJNAR010000223.1:0-6225 GCA_966434075.1 uncultured bacterium | reverse complement strand
CCGACCCGGCGATCCCGGTCGGGCTGCTGCTCGCCGGGCTGGTGCTGGTGCTGAGCGGGCGGCGCCTGGCCGCGCGGCGCGCACAGGACTGACCGGCTATGCAAGTGCGGACCGAGGACCCGGCCCTGCGGGGCACAACACGGGGCGAACGCCGGGCGGCCCCGGCCCTGCGCGTGCCCGTGGACGCCGGGCGCCCCGGTCCGCAAACCACCTATCACACGCGCACCTGGTTGCTGTGGTTCCTGGCCGCGGGGCTGCCCGCGCTGCTGACCCGCAACCCGCTCTACCTGCTGCTGGTCATGCTGGCGGCGCGCGGCGTGGATGCCGCCGTCGCCGGCTATGAATCCGCCGCCACGCCGGACGCCGTGGATACGCGGCGGCAAAGCTGGGGCGGCCTGTTGTGGCTCGGTGTGGGGCTGGCCGCCGTGTCGGCGCTGTTCAACGGGCTGGGCGCTCACTTCGGCACCACCGTGCTGATCCGCCTGCCCGCCGACTGGCCGATCATCGGCGGGCCGCTGACGGCGGAGGGCTTCGCCTATGGCGCGCTCGGCGGCATGTCCATCGTGGCCGTGCTGACCGTGGCGGCGGCGTTCAACACCGGCGCCGATACCTATGCCTTGCTGCGGTCTATCCCCGCCGCCTTCTCGCAGGCCGGGCTGGTCACGGCCATCGGGCTGGCCTACGTGCCCCAGACCATCACCCGCATCCGCGAGATCCACGAGGCGCAGTTGCTGCGCGGCCACCGCTTCCGCGGCGCGCGCTCGGTCCTGCCGCTGGCCGTGCCGCTGCTGGCGGGCGGGCTGGAACGGGCCATCCAACTGGCCGAGGCGATGGAGTCGCGCGGCTTCTCGCACCCCGGCCCGGCGCGTCCCGCGCCCACCGGGCGCGCCATGGGCGAATCGGATCGGCTCACCGGCGCGCTGCTGGCGATTGGCGCGGTCGCCGTGGCGCTGGGGGCATTCGCTCTGCTCTATTACCGTACGGCGCCGCTGGGCGGCGCGCTCGTGCTGGTCGCGGGGCTGGGCGCCATCGGCTGGGCGCTGCGCCGGGTGGGCCAGGCGAGCCGGCGCAGCCGCTACCGGCGCGAGATCTGGCGGCGGCGCGATACGCTGGTCGCCCTGACACTGGGCGGCGCGCTCGCCGTCACGCTGTGGAGTTGGGCCACGCACAGCGCGTGGTGGGGCTACACGCCTTACCCCACACTGCACTGGCCGTCGTTCGAGCCGGCGCTGGGGCTGGCGCTGGCCCTGCTGGTGGCCCCGGCCCTGCCGTTGCTGCGCCGGGAGGCCCGGCCCCTGGAAGAAGGTTCATCGTGTTGATTACCGTCGACCATCTGACCTATACCTATCCACACGCGGCCCAGCCCGCGATCCAGGATGTCAGCCTGGCCGTGGATGAAGGCGAGTTCCTGCTGCTGGCGGGCGAGTCGGGCGCGGGCAAATCGACGCTGCTGCGGGCGCTGAACGGGCTGGTGCCGCACTTCTACGGCGGGCGCATCAGCGGGCGGGTGCGCGTGGCCGGGCATGACCCGGTGGCCGAGGGGCCGGCGCCCATGAGCGCCGTCGTGGGGCTGGTGTTCCAGGACCCCGAAGCCCAGGTGGTGGCCGATACGGTGGAGGACGAACTGGCCTTCGCGATGGAGAATGCCGGGCTGCCGCAGGCGACGATGCGCAAGCGCATCGAGGAGGTGCTCGACCAGCTTTCCATCGCCCACCTGCGCGGGCGGCGGCTCAGCACCCTGTCGGGCGGCGAGCGGCAGCGCGTGGCAATCGGCGCGGTGCTCACCCTGCAACCGCGCATCCTCGTCCTCGACGAGCCGACCTCGCAACTCGACCCGCAGGCCGCCGAGGAGGTGCTGGACACGCTGGTCAAGCTGAACCAGGACCTGGGGCTGACCATCATCCTGTCCGAGCACCGGCTGGAACGCGTGGTACAGCACGTCGACCGCATCGTCTTCCTGGGGCGGCGCCCCGAGGCCGGGCCCTCGCCCGTCTTGAGCGGGCCGCCGGGCGAGGTGCTGGCGGCGATGCCGCTGGCCCCGCCGCTGGCCGAGGTGGCGCGCGCCCTGGGCTGGCGCCCGGTGCCGCTCAGCATCAAGGAGGCCCGCCGCCGGCTCAACGGCGACCGGCGCTTCACGCCGCCGGATGGCAGCGGGGAGCGCGAGGCGGCGGGCATACCGGCCACTGACGGCAGCGCGCTGGAAACGGCGGGAGTCTCGCTGCGGGCCGAAAACGTCTGGTACACCTACGGCGGGCGCGAGGCGCTGCGCGGGCTGAGCCTGGAGGCGCGCCCCGGCGAGATCCTGGCCCTGATGGGGCGCAACGGCGCGGGCAAGACCACCCTGCTCAAGCTGCTGGTCGGGCTGCTCAACCCGGGCCAGGGCCGCGTGCTGGTCGGCGGCACGGATACCCGCCGCCTGCCACTGGAGGCCATCGTCCGCCAGGTGGGCTACGTGCCGCAGCGGCCCGACGTGCTGCTGTTCGCCGACAACGTGCGCGACGAACTGGCCTTCACCCGGCGCAACCACGGCCTGTCCCTGGACGGCGCGGCGGTGGACGACCTGGTGCAACGGCTGCATCTGGCCGACTACATGGACCGCGACCCGAAGGACCTGAGCGTGGGCGAGCGCCAGCGGGTGGCCCTGGCCGCCATCCTGGCCGCCGAGCCGGGCGCCTTGCTGCTGGACGAGCCGACCCGCGGCATGGACTACCGCCAGAAGGACGCGCTGGCCGCCGTGCTGCGCGCCCTGGCCGCCGCCGGGCGCACGATTGTGCTGGCGACGCACGACGTGGAACTGGCTGCTCACCTGGCCGACCGCGTGGCGCTAATCAGCGAGGGACAGGTGGTGGTGCACGGCCCGGCCCGCCGGGTGATGGCCGATTCGCTGGTCTTCGCCTCGCAGGTCAGCAAGCTGTTCCGCGACCCGCGGCTGGTCACGGCGGCGGATGTGCGCGCCCGGTTGGCGGAGATGGCGGTATGAGCCGGGTGGTGATGCCGCGCCGGGCCGGTTTCAAACCGGCCCCTACAGGGGGCGGGGCGCCTGCGGCGGCGACCGCGCGCCCGGCGACGATCAGCCCGCTGCTGTTGCTGATCACCAGCCTCATCGGACTGGGGGCGTTCGCCTACCCCTTCTTCGTGCCGCTGAGCCAGGCGGGGGAAGACGCCGCCCACGCCGCCGACGCGCCGCTGATCTTCATCTTGCTGATCGGGCTCTGCCTGGTGCTGCTGCTGGCCGACCTGGAAACCCGCCGCCTCGATGCCCGGCAGGTGGCGCTGCTCGGCGTGCTGGTGGCGACCAACGCCGTGCTGCGGCCCATCCCCGGCCCCAGCGGGTTCTCGGCCCTGTTCGTGCTGCCCATCCTCTGCGGCTATGTGTTCGGCGGGGGGTTCGGCTTCCTGCTCGGCGCGCTCTCGATGCTGGTGTCGGCGCTGTTCACCGCCGGGGTCGGGCCGTGGCTGCCGTTCGAGATGTTCACCCTCGGCTGGGCCGGGCTGACCGCATCCTGGCTGCCGGGGCTGCTGCGGCGCGGCGGGGCGCGACTCGAACGCTGGGGGCTGGCGCTCTGGGGCGCGGGGGTCGGGGTGGCCTATGGCGCGATCATGAACCTCTGGTTCTGGCCCTTCGTCGCGCCCGCCGCCGCCGCCGACCCGGCCCAGGCCTGGGACCCGGCGGCGGGCCTCACCGGGCTGCTCACCCACTACTTCGCCTTCTACCTGGCGACCTCGTTCCCGGTGGACGTGGTGCGCGGGCTGGGCAACGCCCTGCTGCTCGGCCTGCTGGCGCTGCCCCTGCTCAAACTGCTGCGCCGCTTCCACGACCGGTTCACCTTCACGGTCGTGGAACCCACCGGCTCATAGCAGCCACCCACGCCGGCATGCGTTGTAGGGGCCGGTTTCAAACCGGCCCGCGCCGCGCGTCATGGCAGCGGGCGACTGGTACGCCTGCTTACAGCCCGCCCCCCGCCCGCCGGTAGTATACTGGGGCCATACGGCGCCGCTGAACCGCGAACACCGGCGCCCGGATTCCACCAGCGCACCCAGGAGGCAGCATGGACTCTGTATTACCCGACCCCGGCACCCCGCAAGGCGAGCGCTTCGCGCGCCGGCTGGCCGAGGAGCGCATCGGCTGGCTCACGACCGTGGGCGCCGACGGCACCCCGCAGCCCAACCCCGTCTGGTTCCTGTGGGACCAGGGCACCATCCTCATCTACAGCCTGCCCAGCGCGGCGCGGCTGCCGCACATCCGCCGCAACCCGCGCGTCTCGCTCAACCTGAACAGCAATGCGCAGGGCGGCGACATCCTGGTCCTCACCGGCGACGCCCGCATCAGCCCGGACGAGCCGTCCGCCGACCAGGTCCCGGCCTATGTCGCGAAATACGGCGAGGCCATCGCGCGCAGCTTCGGCACCCCGGCCAACTTCGCCGCCCAATACTCCACGCCCATCCGCATCACGCCCACCAAAGCCCGCGGCGGGTGATCGGCGGCACAAACAGAGGAGCGCCCGGTGGGGCGCTCCTCCGCCGACATGCAATCGCGAGCTCTGCTAAGCTAGCTATAACAATATGCGAAAACCGGCTTGGGAGAAATGGTTGTCGGCAGTGACGACATCCGTGAGGCTCTGCTGCTGCATAACAACAAACGAGATGCAATCAGTGAGGCCCCAGGTCTTGTCGGGTCGCATTTGGTAGAGGTGTAGTGCTTGATTAAGAAGAGGCGTATCTACGCTTACGACTCGCATATTCGATGTACGATAGCATTGCCGGATAAACGCAACGGCGGCCATTCGATTAATACCACTCAGGGCATTACCGACTTCAGTCAAGATTGCTTCAGTAGTCCATACTTCGGAAGCGTCTCGCACGCGCGGCAAAAATGCTACCGCTTCATCGTGGTATGCGTCGCGCTTGTTGAGCAGTGCTTGCACAAAAAAAGTGTCTACGAATAAGCGTTCTCTACTCACGGAGAATTCTCAGACTCGCGTTTCGGTGTCCCGTAGAGATAATGATCATGCTCGCTCGCCCAGTCCGGCGGCGCATCCACGCTCCCGGCAAAATGCTCCAGCACATCCCAGGCGTCGGCATCGCGAACGTCGTCCGTCTCCGGCTCGATGGTGATTTTATAGCGGGTATTGGGTTCGAGATCCAGCGGCGCATCAAAGCGCAAAACCTGGCCGTCGAACAGCGCGCTCACGGTCTTGCTCATACTCGCACGTCTCCCCTATTCGAGATTCCCATCCGGAAGTCCCTCATCCCATTATAGCATGTAGTCTGTTCAGTGTGCCGCAAGGATCCGGAGGACGGCGGCGACGACCTGGTCCAGCGGCGCGCTGGTGTCGATCTCGTGGCCGGCGGCCCGGCGCAGCAGCGGCTCGACCGTATATTGCTGATCCAGCACGCGCGCGACTTCGCCGGGATGCTTGCCGTAATCATTGGGCGTCCGGGTCGCCAGCCGCTCCGCGATCACGCTGGCCGGCGCGCTCAGCAGCACAATGTGGTCAAACTGCGGGAGAAACGGTCTCATGTTCGCGGCGCAGCCGCTCACGAATAGGACTTCGGCGTCCTCCGTGGCTAAGAGCGTTTGAATGCGGTCCTCGCGCCAGACCCAGTCCTCGTCCGGGCGCACGGGCGTGCCGGCGCTATCGGGGCCGCTGACCGCGACCCAGTGGGACCACTCGTCCGTGTCCGCATCGACGGCTTTGTAGCCGCGGGCGGCAAGCGCGCCGGTGAGCGTGGACTTGCCGGTGCCCGAAATCCCCGTCAGAAGCACGCGCTTCATACCGTCACCATAGCCCGCGACAATGTCTCGAATCTCAAAACAGAGCAGCGCCCACGTGGGCGCTGCTCCGCTGCATAGCCGCCGAGAGGATCTAGCTGTAGCGCGTGCCGCACTCCTGGCAGAACGCGGCCGTGGGGTCGGTGCGCTCGGTGCCGCAGTTCTGGCAGAACACCTTGGCCGGCACACTGGGCGCCGCGCCCGGCTCCGAGGCTGGCGCGCCGGGCGCCATACCGGGCGCGGCGTCATGGCTGGTGGGCGCGGCGGCCTGCTCGTAAGCCGGGGCGCCGTAGGCGGTCGCGCCGGTGGCGCCGGGGCCGGACGGCGTCTCCGGCGACGGGCCGGTGGGCGCGTAAGGGCCGGGAGCTGCCGGGCCGGTCGGCGTGTACGGGCCGGCGGCCACCGCGGGGCCAGGGCCGGCAGCCGGGCCGGTCGGCGTATAGGGACCGGGA
>CBJNAR010000222.1:0-6229 GCA_966434075.1 uncultured bacterium | reverse complement strand
CAATTCCTCGGCCTGTTTCTCGGTCAAATCCTGATTGCGCGCGCTGATCTCACGCCGTAAGGCTTCCACACGTTCCCATATCTCTTGGCGGCGCGCCTGTTCCTGTAACGCCTGGATTTTCTCATATTCACTGTCGGACATAATCACTGGATCCTTTCTCGTGCGAATACCCCGTCGTTCATATGCGAACTTACGTCTCCGCCAGCAGCGCGGCGAACTCGCTCGGACGGAGAATCGCCACGGTCTCTACCTGCTTTAAAGACAATAAGTCCTCATCACCTGTTACCAGGTAGTCAGCACGCCCTATCAAAGCGAGCACCAACAGGTAGTCGTCTTTTGGATCTCTCGACACTGGAGGAATAGCCTCAATAACAGCCGGCAGATACTCCGCCAAGTCTTGAAGAACTTGTACAAACGCTGTCACTGTTTGTAGCGAAATACGAGAGGATAAATACGATTTTGCCCTGGTTACTGTGATCAGCTCTTGCACGACATCTTCAGGAAGGATAAGTGTGAAACGGTCTTGGAATGCTGCTTGCACTATAGCGGCAACTACTCCTGCTCTCTCCGGCGTAAGTAAGTAGCTTATGAACACATTCGTATCGCAAAGCACACGCATTGTTATGGCTCGGGCTGGGTGAACTTAATCTTACCCTTCTTCACTAAACTCGCAATTGCTTCACGAGTAAACTGATCGGCTATCTCCATGGCCTGCTCCTCAGTCGTTATATCAGGATTGTTCGCCCGCACCTCGCGCCGCAAGGCTTCCATGCGCTCCCAGATCTCCTGGCGGCGGGCCTGCTCCTGCAACGCCTGGATTTTCTCGTATTCACTGTAGGACATAATAACCGCCGTGGGTTCGCCCCGGCTCTCGACGATGACCGTATCCTGGTTATCTTGTATCCAGTTAAAAAGCGCCCCGAGCCGATTCTTGGCCTCGGTGGCGGAGACCATCTTAGGCATTGCGCCCTCTCCTTTCAATACACGGTTTCGGGTTGACACCGCTAGGCAGACCGCTTATCAGCTATAGCAGCTATTATACTAGCTAAATATTTAGCCGTCAAGTCGTGTCCTCAAGCGGCGGCGCCAGTTCCATCGCCACGAGGCCGTGGCGGGCGATGCGCTCCGGGTAGCCGGGGAAGGACTCGTAGAGGGCAGCCAGGTCGGCGGCGCTTGTTATCCACGGCAGCACCCGGCGCACGTCTTCGTCCGCGGCCAGGGCTGCGGGCGACGGGTAGATCGCCACCCGCGTCACCGTGCGGCGCAGGCGGGCCGGGCCGCAGAGGAACAGCAGCGTATCGCCCGGCTGCGCGCGGGTATAGGAACGCGCGCCGGTAGCCCCGGCGCGCGTCTCGATGGTTTTGCGCCCGTCGACCAGCGCATCAAAGATGGGCCGGTCGGCGGCGCGGATGCGCAGCACCCAGGTACGCATGGCCGTCGCGTACGGGGCGGCCTACTGGCCCGGCGTCGGGGTGGCACGCGCCCCGCCGTTGCGCCCGCCGCCAAAGCCGGGGAAGTTCTCGCCCGCCGGCAGGTCCGTCACCTGGATCGCTGTCGCGGCGACGTTATTGCCCGACCGCGTGCCCATGACCGTCAGCCGCTGGCCCTCTTTGAGGTCGCTCACCGTGCCGGTCACGGTCTTGATGATCGTGGCGTTGGCGGGCAGCGACACCGTGATGTCGTCGCTGTTGGGCACGGTCAGTGTAATGGTGTTGCCGTCGATCTTCTTGATGGTGCCGAAGGTGGCGTTGCGGCCCGCCGCGCCGCCCGTGCGCCCGGCGCCGCCGGTGCCGCCCGCACCGCCGAACTGGCCGCCGGCGCCGCCGGCCCCGGTGCCGCCCGCGGCGTTCGGATTAAAGCCGCGCTGGGCGAAGAACTGGTTTTGCTGCTCCTGCGCCTGGGCCTGCCCCATGTTCATGCCGCCGATGAACGCGCCGGCGGCGATAATCAACCCGATGACCAGACCCACCACCAGCATGACAAACGGATTGCGCATTGTCGAATCTCTCCTTTGGACTGCGTTATTCGTAGCGTAACGCCACAATCGGGTCCAGGCGGGCCGCGCGCCGGGCCGGGTAAATGCCGAAGAACAGTCCCACCGCCAGGGAGAAGCCGACCGCCAGCAAGGCGGCGCCGGGCGTGACGATGGATGTCAGGGTGCCGGTCAGCGTGACTAGATTGGCGATGATGAAGCCGAGCAGGATGCCCAGCAACCCGCCGCCCACGCTGATCAGGATCGCTTCGATCAGGAACTGGCGCAGGATGTCGCCCTGCTGGGCGCCGACGGCTTTGCGGATGCCGATCTCGCGGGTGCGTTCGGTCACGGAGACCAGCATGATGTTCATGATGCCGATACCGCCCACCAGCAGCGAGATCCCCGCGATAGCACCGAGGAACAGCGTCAGCGTCGCCACCACGCCGTTCAGCGTGTTCAAGAGATCGGCCTGATTGATCACCGTGAAGTCATTGTCGGAGGTCGTAAGGTGGTGGCGGGTGTGCAACAGATCGGTAATCTGGTTCTGCGCGGCCACCATGTCGTCCTTGTTATCGACCTGCACATAGATCGTGTTCACATTGTGCCCGGCGATGGCGGCCTGGCGCCCGCCGAAGAGCTTGCGCTGGGCCGTCGTCACGGGGATATAGACGCCGTCGTCCAGCGAGCCGAAGCCCGTGCCGCCCTTGGGCGCCGCCACGCCGACCACGCGGAAGGCCAGCCGGTTGATGCGGACGGTCTTATCGAGCGGGTCCTCGCCCTGGAACAGGTCGTTGGCGACGTTGGCGCCGATCACGGCGACGTTGGTCGCCGCGTTCACGTCGCCGGTGCTGAACCAGTCGCCTTCGGCCAGGGTCATGTTGCGGATGGTACCGTAGTCGGGCGTGGTGCCGCTGATCGAGTAGGTGTTGTTCTGGCTACCGTAGACGACACTGCTTTGCCGGCGCACCTCCGGGGCCACCAGGGTGCAATACGAGCAGTTGGCCGGGTCGGCGATGGCGTCGGCGTCCTCGCTGGTGAGCGTTTGCGCGCCGCCGGCGCCGCTACGCACGCCGCCCTGGGTAAACGAACCCGGCGTGATGGTCAGCAGGTTGGTGCCGTTCTGGGTGATGTTGTTGGTGATCGACTGTTGCGCGCCCTGGCCGATGCCCATGAGCGCGACCACCGCCGCCACCCCGATGATGATGCCGAGCATGGTCAGGATGCTGCGCAGCTTGTTGGCGCGCATGCTGGCCCAGGCCACGCTCAGGCTCTCCAGGATGCTCATTGTTCGCCTCCGGCCACGACCAGCAGCGGCCCGTGCGGCAAGGGGCCCGCACCGTTGCCGCCGTGCAGCGCGGCCTCCTCCGCCAGCGCCGCCTGGCGCACGGCCTCCGGATCGGCCGTCACGGGGTTGCGGACGATTTCGTCGGCCACCAGGTGGCCGTCACGCATGCGCAGGATGCGCCGCGTGTGCGCGGCGATGTCCGGCTCATGCGTGACGAAGACCACCGTGATGTTTTGTTCCTTGTTCAGGCGCTGGAAGATCGCCATGATCTCGGCACTGGCGATGCTGTCGAGGTTGCCCGTCGGCTCGTCGGCCAGGATGATCGCCGGGTTGTTGACCAGGGCACGGGCAATCGCCACGCGCTGCTGCTGGCCGCCGGACAGTTCCTGCGGCTTGTGGTCGAGCCGGTCGCCCAGGCCGACCACCTCCAGGGCCGCCTTGGCCCGCGCTTTGCGTTCGCGAGCAGCAAGCCCGGTGCGGTTGTAGATCATCGGCAGCTCGACGTTCTGGATCGCGGTGGTGCGCGGCAGCAGATTAAAGCTCTGGAACACGAAGCCGATGCGCTTGTTGCGCACCACCGCCAGTTCGGCGTCGCTGAGGCTGGCGACTTCCTGGTCGTCGATGCGGTAGGACCCGCTCGTGGGCCGGTCGAGGCAGCCGAGGATATTCATAATGGTCGATTTGCCGGACCCGGACGGCCCCATGACGGCCACCAGTTCGCCGTCGTCGACGGTGAAGGAGACGCCGCGCAGGGCGTGGACTTCCACCTCCGCGCTCATGCGGTAGACTTTGGTCAGGTCTTGAACTTCCAACATGGCCTTGTCCTCCCGGCTAGCGGCCGCGGCCCGCGCCGCCGAAGTTGATGAAGCCGCCGCCACCGGGCGCCTGCGTAGTGGTAGTCGTGGTGTTGAGCACCAGGGTATCGCCTTCGCGCAAGGGGGTGTCGCCGGTGATCTCGGTAAACTGGTCGTTGCTGATGCCCGTTTGCACCGGGACGCGGATCTGATTGCGACCGTCGAGCACATAGACCACCTTCTGGCGGGCCTCGGTGCGGATGGCGCGGTTGGGCACCATCAGCACATCCGACACTTGCTGGACGATGGCCTCCGCCGTGGTGGTCATGCCGGGCTTGATGTCACTGCCCGCCGCCTTGGGATCGAGCGTGGCCGTCGCCAGATAGCTGACCACGCCCTGCTGCACCGTGGCCTTCGGCGCCACATAGGTGATAGTCCCGGTGAAGACCTCGCCGGGCAGGGCGTCAAAGCTCAGGTTAACCGGCTGCCCCACCTTGACGCGGCTGACATCGCTTTCGCCCACGTTCATATCGACGTGGTAGCTGCTCTCATCCAGCAGATCGATGACCGTCGCGCTGGCGCCGACCTGCCCGCCTACCGTGACCGGCACATCGGCCACCACGCCGTCAAACGGGGCGGTCAGCACGGCCTGCGCCAGTTTCAGTTGGGCGCTGGACAGGTTCGACTTGGCCTGATCCACGGTGGCCTGGGCGGTTTCCAGGTCGGTGCTCGTGGCCCCGGCCTGCAAATCGTTGAGGTTGTTCTTGGCCTGGTCCACGGTGGACTGCGCCTGCGCCAGGTCGGCGGCGGCTGTGCCGGCCTTGACCTTGGCGAGGTTGGCCTGGGCCTGCGTCACCGCGGCCTGCGCCTGCACAAGGTCGTCGTGCGTCGGCGGGGCCTGGAGTTTGGCGAGGTTGTTCTTGGCCTGGTCCACCGCCGCCTGCGCCTGCACCAGATCCGATTGGGTGGGCGGGGCTTGCAGCTTAGCGAGGTTGTTCTTGGCCTGGTCCACCGCCGCCTGCGCCTGCACCAGATCGGCCTGCGCCGGTGGGGCCTGCAACTTGGCGAGATTGTTCTGCGCCTGATCCACCGCCGCCTGGGCCGCGGCCAGGTCCGCCGCCGCCGGGCCGGACTGGAGATCGGCCAGTTGCCGCTTGGCGTCGTCAAGCGTTGCCTGCGCGGCGGCCACCGACTGGATCTCCTGCTGGCGGGCGTCGTCAAGGGCAAGCTGGGCCTGGTGCATGTTGGCTTCGGCGTCCTGCTCGGCCCGCAGCGCCGCCCGGTACTTGTCGATCTGGGCCAGCGTGGCGTTGCTGTTGAACGTGCCGTCGGGGTTCACGATGTTCACCTGACCCTGGCGCGGCACGTTAATAACGGAGGCTTCGTTGAGTTGATCCTGGGCATCGCGCACGGCGTTGCCCGATTGATCCAGCGCTTTCTCCGCGTTCTGCTTGGCTAGCGAGGCCGAGGAACTGACCTTGTCGAAGTTGGTCTGCGCCGAGATCACCTTCAGTTGCGCCGAACTGAGTTCGGCGGTGGTCGGGCCCGCGGTCAGCGCGTCAAGCTTGGCCTGGGCGCTGGTGATCTGCGACTGGGCGCTCGCCACGTCCTCGGGGCTCGGCCCGGCCTTCAGCGCGTCGAGCTTGGCCTGGGCGCTGGCAATCTGCGACTGGGCGTTGGCGACATCTTCCGCCGTCGGCCCGGCCTTCAGTGCGTCGAGCTTGGCCTGCGCCGCCGTGATCTGCGATTGGGCGTTGGCCACGTCCTGGGCGCTCGGCCCGACGCTCAGCGCGTGTAGCTTGGCCTGCGCCGAAGTGACCTGGGCCTGCGCGGTCGCCAGATCCTCCTTGGTCGGCCCGGCCTTCAGCGAGTCGAGCTTGGCCTGCGCCGCCGCCAGTTGCGACTGCGCGTTGGCAATATCCTTCGGTGCCGCGCCCGCCTTCACCTGGTCATACTTAGCCTGGGCTGAGGTCAGATTAGACTGCGCCTGGTCGACCGCGAATTGGAGGTCGCGGGTATCCAGGGCGGCCAGCTTCTGCCCCTTGGTGACGACATCGCCGTTCTTCACAAAAATGTCGGCCACCGTGCCGCCGCTGCCGAAGCTGAGCGTCACGTCGGCGGCGGGCTGCAAGGCCCCGCTGGACAAGACGGTGGCCTGCAAATCGCCGCGCTGCA
>CBJNAR010000221.1:0-6241 GCA_966434075.1 uncultured bacterium | reverse complement strand
CGACGTCAGGCCGAGGGCGTCGGCGATCCTCAGGACGGGCACCGACAGCGCCCAGAAGTTCGCCCGGGGCATCCGCCCCCCGGCATCGACGTTCAGGGACACGGCCCGCTGACCCTGCGCGTGGCCGGCCTGGCGCCCGTCCTGGCCGCCCTGCCGCGCACCGAGGAGATCCCCGTCTGGGCGACCGAGGAGGGCCTGGGGCTGGGCGGGACCGTCTGGATCGCCTGGGCCGGGGCGCGCCGCTGGGCGCCGGCGATCCCCCACGTAACCGGCACCCCGGCGGCCCGGCAGGCGGCAGCGGACGCGCTGACCCGTATCCTCGCGGCCCAGGCCGGGGATGAGGGTTGCGGGCGCCTCGCCGCCCATCTGCCGGCCCTACTCGCCGGGGGTGACCTACCCGCCGCGATCCAAGGCGACCCGGTGCTGCGGGGCATCGCGGCGGGGCTACACGCGCTACATATAGCATTTGAAACAGGCGATCCGGATGCGGCATCCGCCGCCCTGGTGGCTCTCCTGGGACTCGGTCCCGGCCTGACCCCTTCCGGCGACGACGTGGTCTGCGGGATCCTGGCGGGCCTCGCTTGGATGGCGAGTACACTGCTGGTCAACGAGTACGGCGCGATAAATCGCGCATCTACAACCAATAGGTTGCCGGAAGCCGCACGCACTCAACTGATAATTGCCGGTCTAATCCAGGCGGTGAACGAGGCCGCCCCGGCGCGCACGAACCGCATCAGCACCGCCCTGCTGCGGCACGCCGCCACCGGCCTGCTCTACGCCCCGGCTATGGATCTCAGCGCCGCCCTGCTGGCCGGCGATCCGGTAGCCGTTAGCGAGCCGGCCCAGCGCTTGCTCGCCATCGGGCACACGTCGGGCGCGGATCTCGCGATCGGTACTTTGTTCGCAGTTTGTGTTATGTCGAGTTAAGAGGCTGGGTTTTTACCCCTCAAGGAGAATCACCCCCATGTCCGATGCCGAAATGCTCTCCATCCCCGCCGGCCAGGACAACGGCTCGCCGGAGATAGTATGGCGGCCCAGCCCGGCCTATATCGAGCGCAGCCGCCTGCGCCGCTTCATGGAGCGCCATGGGATGGAGTCCGTGCCCGCGCTGGTCGAGCGGTCGGCGCGCGAGGTGGCCTGGTTCTGGGATGCGGTGGTGCAGGACCTGGAGTTGGAGTGGTTCCAGCCGTACACCGAAGTCGTGGATCTGGCGCGCGGGATCGAGTGGCCGCGCTGGTTCGTGGGCGGGCGCTACAACTACGTGCATGACGCCGTGGATAAGCACGCGCAGCGCCTGCGGCCCGATGCCCCCGCCGTGGCCTGGGAGGGCGAGGACGGCGCCGTGCGCACGCTGACCTTCGCCGAGCTATACGCGCAGGTAAACCAGGCGGCCAACGCGCTCAAAGCGCTGGGCATCGGCAAGGGCGACCGCGTGGGCGTGTTCATGCCCATGGTGCCGGAGACGGTGGTGGCGACCCTGGCGATCTCCAAAATCGGCGCGATCTACCTGCCTATCTTCTCCGGCTACGGGGGCGCGGCCGTCGCTTCGCGGCTGGCCGAGGGCACGGCGAAGCTGTTGATCACGGCGGACGGCTTCTACCGCGCGGGCAAGCAGGTGCCGATGAAGGAGGCCGCCGACGAAGCCGCCGCCGCCAGCCCCACGGTCGAGCATGTGCTGGTGGTGCGCCGCCTGGGACGCCCGGTGCCCTGGACGCCAGGGCGTGACCTCTGGTGGGATGAGCTGGTGCCGGGCCAGCCCGCAGAGTGCCCCACCGAAGAGACGGACGCCGAAGACCCCTACATGATCATCTACACCTCCGGCACCACCGGGCGGCCCAAGGGCATCGTCCACACCCACTGCGGCTTCCCGATCAAGGCGGCGCAGGAACTGGCGCACTGCTTCGATCTGCACGCGGGCGACGTGCTGTTCTGGATCAGCGACATCGGCTGGATGATGGGGCCGTGGGCCATCGCCGGGTCGCTGATGCTGGGCGCGACCTGCTTCCTCTACGAAGGGGCGATTAACTATCCCCAGCCGGACCGGGTCTGGGCGCTGGTCGAGCGCCACCGGGTGACGCACCTGGGCATCTCGCCCACGGCGGTGCGCTCGCTCATGGGCCAGGGCGACCACTGGGTGCGGGCGCACGACGTAAGCAGCCTGCTGTTCCTGGCGGGCGCGGGCGAGCCGTGGAACACCGACCCCTGGCGCTGGCTGTTCGAGACGGTGGGCGGCGGGCGGGTGCCGATCATCAACTATTCGGGCGGCACGGAGGTGTCGGGCGGCATCCTGAGTTGCAATCCGCTGCTGCCGCTCAAACCGTGCGCCTTCAGCACCGTCGTGCCGGGCATGGCCGCCGACGTGGTGGACGCCGAAGGGCACCCGGTGCGCGGCGAGGTCGGCGAACTGGTCATCCGCCAACCGTGGGCCGGCAGCACGCGCGGCTTCTGGCAGGACCGCGAGCGCTATATCGAGACCTACTGGTCGCGCATCCGCGGCGTCTGGGTGCACGGCGACTGGGCGATGATCGACGAGGATGGCTTCTGGTACATCCTGGGCCGCTCGGACGACACGATCAAGATCGCGGGCAAGCGCGTCGGCCCGGCAGAGGTCGAGTCGGCGGCGGTGGCCCACCCCGCCGTGGCCGAGGCCGCGGCCATCGGCGTGCCCGACGAACTCAAGGGCGAGGCGCTGGTGGTGTTCGTGCATCTGCGGCCCGCCTACGCTGAGAGTGAGGCGGTGCGCGCCGAGATCGAGCAGGCCATCGTGAGCCGCCTGGGCAAGACGCTGAAGCCGCAAGCGGTCCGGTTCGTGCGCGACATCCCGCACACGCGCAACGGCAAGATCCTGCGCCGCCTCATCCGCAATCGCTACCTGGATGCGCCCCTCGGCGACACCTCCTCGCTGGAGAACGCCGCCGCGCTGGACGCCATCGCCGCCGCGACGTAAGGCCGGGACACGGCATGGACCCGACGCTCGTCCTGTTCTCGGGGTTGCCGGGCTGCGGCAAGACAACGCTGGCCCGGCAGGTCGCGGCGGCCCTGCACGCGCCGCTGCTGGCGAAGGACCGGGTGCAACGCGTCCTGCGTGACCATGTGCCGGGCGCCGCGCCGGTGGACGGCTACCGCCTGCTGATCGACCTCGCGGACGAGCAACTCGGCCTGGGGCTAAGCGTGGTGCTCGACGCCGTCTTTCCGCTGGCGGGGTTTCGCGACGAGGCGCGGGCCGTGGCCGCCCGCCACGCCGCCCGGTTCCGCCCGGTCTACTGCTACTGTTCGGACGAAGCGGTCTGGCGGGCGCGCGTCGCGGCGCGGGTCCAGTATGTGCCCGGCTGGACTCCTGTCGGCTGGGAAGAGGTAGAGCGGCTGCGCGGCTTCTACGAGCCCTGGGACCCGGCAGCGGCGCTCTTTGTCGATGCGCTGGACCCGCCCGCGGCCAACCTGGCGCGCGTGGTCGCCTATGTGCAGGATGGGGCTACTGCTTGAGGGCCCAGAGGTAGGCGACGGCGGAGCGGGCGATGCCCCGGCCGTTCTCGTAAAACGGGCGATAGTAGGCGACGAAGCGGGCCGCTTCCTCCGGCGTCAGCACCGTCTCCAGCACTTCGCCCAGGCTGGGCACGCGCGGGTTGCCGGGGATGCGGATCGCCACGTCCCAGGGCGCCTGCGGCACCATGGGCTTGATCGTGGCCTGGTACTCCAGGTGGATCTCGCGGAACCCGGCTTGCTCGGCCAGGGTGAGCAGGTCGCGCTCGTCGAAATCGAGCATCGGGTCGCTGTCGAAGGGCTGTAGCCGCTCGTATACGGCGAAGATCTTATCGGCGATCTCCTGGATCGGGGCCATGTCCAGCCCGCCCAGGCGGGTAGCGGGGCCGCCGAAGCGGTTGATCGGCTCGAAGATCGACAGGCGTCCGCCGGGCTTGAGCACGCGGTAGAATTCGGCGAAGGCCGCCAGCTTGGCCGCCACGTAGATCAGCACCGAACGCGTAGTCACGGCGTCGACCGAGTCCGAAGCCACGGCGGACAGGTCATCGGCGGGCGCCCGCAGGAACCGGCAGCGGTCCAGCACGCCGGACTCGGCGGCGAGGCCCCGGCAGTGGTCGAGCAGGTCCTGGGAGATGTCGCTGAAGATGACCGTCCCGGCCGGCCCGACCAGCGGCAGCGCGCCGAAGGCGATCAGGCCGTCGCCGCAGCCCACGTCGAGCAGGGTGGCGCCCGGCCCCAGGGCGGCGTTCGCCAGCACCTTCTCGCGCACCGGCGCCAGCGCGCCGACCATCGTCTGCGCCTGGGCCGGGTCGCCGCCATAGCGGCCCCGCAGCAACCACTCGGCCCACTGGTCGCGCGCCGGTTCGGCCATGCGGCTCCCTCCTGCTAACGGGTTAATAACCAAGCGGGCGCCGGAAAGGCCCGGCCACCTCAGCGAGGCGCGCGGCCACGGCCAGCAACCGCTCGTCGGCCCAGCGCGGCCCGACCACCTGTACCCCGATGGGCAGGCCCTCGGCGTCCTGCCCGGCGGGGATGACCACCACCGGGTGTCCGGTGAGATTGAAGATGCCGCAATGGCCGATGATGCGCCAGTATTTCGTCTCCACGCCGTCCACCAGCAGCGGGGCGTCCGTGGGGCAGTGCGGGAAGGCGTTAGTCATGGCAACCGGGCAGATCAGCGCGTCCCAGTCGTCGAAGAACGCCTCCCAGGCGGCGATCAGCGCGTCGCGCCGGTGGAGCGCGGCGAAGTACTCGCCCAGCGTGGGCACCGGCCCGTCCGCCGGGTCGTTGAAGGCAGCCTGGATGGCCTTGGAAAGCGTGGCGCGCAGCCGCACCTGCTCCTCGAAGCTCACCTCGGGCAGGTGTTCCTCGATGCGCGCCCCGTTCTCGGCCAGCGCGGCGGCCAGGTGTTCCAGGGCGGCGCGAGTGGCCGCCGTGACCGGCAGGCCGGGGAAGGTGGGCGCCCAGGCCAGGCGCAGGTCGGCCAGAGCGGGCGGGGGCGGCGGCTGGGTCACGAGCAGCGGCGGCACATCGGGATCGCCCCGGTCGGCCCCGGCGATCAGGTGGAAGGCCAGCGCCAGGTCGTCCACGTTGCGCGCCAGCGGGCCAATCGACCACATGATGCGGTGGGCGCGCGGCTCGGTGGGCATGTCCGGGATATGTCCGGCCATCGACACGCGATGCTCGGTCGGCTTCAGCCCGAAGAGGCCGCAAAAGTGGGCCGGGATGCGGATCGACCCGGCGAAGTCGCTGCCGATGTCCAGCGGCGTCATCCCGGCGGCGAGCGCCGCCGCGGCCCCGCCGCTGGACCCGCCAGGCGTGCGTTCCAGGTCCCAGGGGTTGTTCGTGCGCCCGAAGATGGTGTTGTCGGACTGGATGTCCATCAGCAGCGGCGAGACGTTGGTCTTGCCCATGAGGATGGCCCCGGCACCCTTGAGCCGGGCCGCGACGGTTCCGTCCTGCGCCGGGACATAGTCCGCTAGGGCAGGCACCCCGGCGGTGGTGCGCATGCCCGCGGTGCTGTGGCCGTCCTTCAGCGTGATCGGCACGCCGTGCAGTGGGCCCCAGCTTTCGCGGCGGGCCAGCGCGGCGTCGGCTTCCTGGGCCCGCGCCCGCGCGCCCTCCGCGTCGAGCGTTACGATGGCGTTGAGCGCCGGGTTGCAGCGGGCGATGCGGGCCAGGTAGGCGTCGAGCACCTCGACCGCCGAGACCTCGCGGGCGCGGATGGCGGCGGCGATTTCGCCCGCCGAGGCGTAAATGGGATCTTCCATAACGGTAAGCGGTTACCCTTGCGCCTCCTGTAGCAATTCCCAGAGCCGGCTGGGGCTGAGCGGGATCTCGCGGATCTCCAGCCTGGTATCGGCGAAGGCATTTTCGAGCGCCTGGGCGAACAGCGGGCCGACCGGGATGGCGCCCGCCTCGCCCGCGCCCTTGGTGCCGATGGGGTTGAGCGGCGACGGCGTCTCTTCGTGACCCACCGCGATGGGCGGCACGTCGCTCGCCGTGGGCAGCAGGTAGTCCATGAACGAGGCGTTGAGCAGTTGGCCGGTCTCGTCGTAGATCAGTTGCTCGTAGAAGGCGTTGCCCAGGCCCTGCACCACCCCGCCGTGCACCTGCCCCTCCAGGATCAGCGGGTTGATCACCGTGCCGCAGTCGTGGACGACGACGTAGCGGTGGATCTTCACGTTGCAGGTGTCCGGATCGACTTCGAGGATCAGCGCGTGGGCGCCCGCCGCGGTCGCGCCCATGGGCGGGCCGAAGG
>CBJNAR010000220.1:0-6241 GCA_966434075.1 uncultured bacterium | reverse complement strand
AGGGGCCGGGCCGGGGCGGCGCCAGCTTCGGCGGGCGGCGCGGTGGCGGCGATGGTCCCCGGTGCGCCCGACAGCGCCGCCAGGTCCTGGGCTTCGGCATCCGCGCCTTGCCAGATGGCCACCCGCGCATCCAGCGCCGCGCTGATGATCGCGGCGGCGGCAGCGGCCATGGCGTCCGGCTCGCGCAGCCCCGCCAGTTCCTGGCTGAGGCGCACCAGCCAGCCGAGATCCGCCGGGGGCGGCGGCGCTACGGTTTCTGCCGCGGCGAGAGCGGATTCGAGGGCGGAGAGGCCGTTGCGGGCGGGGTAATCTTCGCCCGGCGAGAACTCGGCGGCCGCGGAGCGAGAAGCACGACGCTTGGACACGATTAGGATCCTTCTGCTACAGTTGGCTAGCGCTCGACGTAGACCGAGCTACCGGCGGCCAAGCGCGCTTTCTGCCGCGCTTCCGCGGCCACTTCACTCAGTTCGCGAATATCGGTAAACGGGCCTTGCGCCTGGGTGATCACTCCGATCGACAGGCTCATCAGCGGCACAGTGCGTTGCTTGCCGCTCGGCTCCTGGATGGTCATGTAGCCGGCCTTGCGATCCTGGTAGGAATAGAGCAACGGCATATCGCGGTCGAAGCGCACAATCGCGGCTTCGCACAGCGCGCGCACGCGGTCGGGGTGCGTGGTCAGCAGGAATTCGGCCCCGCCGACGTGGCCCAGGAAGTCCTCGTCGCCGCCCTTTTCGTTCAGCACGTCGGTGAGCAGCATGGCGATGGTCTTGAGCGCGTCGTCCCCGGCGACGAAGCCGTAGACATCGTTGAACGGGCCGAAGTGGTTGACCGTGCAGGTGGCGAGCGCCCACGTGGGCTTGCGCAGCAGCGCCTTCAACTGGTCCTCGATCAACTGCGAGCCAGGCAGGCCCGACACCGGATTGGTCAGGCTCTCCTGGTTGGCGCGCTTGAGCGCATTCACGGCCCGCAGGTGGAGTTCGTCGATGTCGAACGGCTTGGTGATATAGTCGTCCACGCCGAGTTCGAGGCCGGCCAGTTTGGCGCTTTTCTCGCCGCGCTCGGTCAGGAACATGATCGGGATGTGACTGGTGCGCAGGCTCTGGCGCAGGGTGCGCGCGACATCGTAGCCGTCCATATCGGGCATGTTGATGTCGAGCAGGATCAGGTTGGGCCCCCAACTACGCGCCGCCCCGATGCCGTCGCCGCCGCGGTGGGCCATGCGCGTGTCAAAGCCCTGCGACTGGAAGTAGAAGTTAAGCATCTGGGCAATATCGACGGTATCGTCGATGATCAGTATTTTGCCATGGTTGGTGCCTGCCATACCTCTCCCCGTTTCTCTAGCTCCGCTGCCGCTGGAGGTGCCAGGTCGGGCGTGCCGGAGCTGATGTCTTCGTTGATCACCAGGCTGTCCGCCGTATACAGGCGGCGGATGCGCGGGTCCTGCCCATGCATATCGGCGGTGATATTGTGGTCGATCACCGCCTGGTCGCCCCGGTAGATCAGGATGGTGCCGGACTCGACCGTACGACCAGGGTAAAACACAAATCCGGCGCCGATACGGCAATCATGGCCCACGGCACAGCCGCAAGCCGCCATACCCACCGGTTCCAACCGCCCGCGATGCATCGTCCGGATCGGTTGGCCCAGGAGATTGTAATCGGTAAAAGTGTTCCCGCCGCCGATGAAGGTGTTGCGGCCCACCACGCAGCCCTGCAGCACCGTATTCTGGGCCACCATAGTGTTTTCCATGAACGAGGTGCCGTAGAGCGCGGCACGGAACGGAATATAACAGCCGTTGCTGACCATGCTGAGCACGATCTGCGCGCCCTGCATAATGTTCACGTTGTCGCCGATGACGCTGGAGACAATCAGGCTGCCCGCGCCGATGGTCACGTTATTGCCGATAATCGTCGGCCCCTGGATGATCACGCCGGGATCGATCTTGCAGTTGCGCCCGATGCGCACCACCGCCGAACAGGACAACGGGTGCTTGCGTTCGAGGACCACGCGCGTGAGGATGTTGAGCTTGACCTTGAGCGAGTTCGACTCTTTGAGCAGCCGGCGCGCCCAGCCCAGCACCCCGAACAGCGAGTTGGTCAGCATCACTGCGACCCAACTCTCGATCGGGATGAAGGCTTTGAGGGGCACGTGGTAGACGAAGTTGCCGTTCTCCACGACGTAGTGGGGCACCTGGTAATAGCCCAGCTCCATCGGCTCGGTGTCGATGACGATGGGCGTGGCGTCCGGCTCCCACCCGCGCGGGTAGTACCAGAGTTCGCCCCGCCAGAGGTCGTCCTGGAGTTTCAGCCCGTCCTGCAGGTGGGTCATGTGGTGGACGACCGCCGCGTCGTCCGGCGAAAACGCGACCTGGCAAGCGACCCCGCTGACCGCCGCGCGCCGCACGAACTCGTCCAGCAGCGGCGGGTTGAAGAAGAGGCTGTCGCGATAGACCAGGAGCGGTTCGGAGTCCCGCGGGATCTCGTCGATCGAGTCCACGACGACCTCGCCGGTGCAATGGCGCGCGAGCACATCGCGCTGGTAGAGCCAGAGCGGCTTGTTCAGGATCCGCAGATCCCGCGCCACTTCCATAAAGGGGACGATGCGGCGCCGATCCCGCAGTATGACCTTTTTCATGGGTTGGGCCCTGAGTTCTAGCGCGGCCCGCCGCGCCTTACTCGATGGACTGCTTATCGATCACGAAGCGGCAGGTGGGCGCACCCATCGCCATGCACTCCACTTCGGTGACTCGATAGTTCTTGCCCGTGGCCCAGTGTAACGCCTCGATCAATACACCGGTAGCGACGTGGCAGCATGGCTGGGAGGATGTCCGATGCCAGCACATGGAGCAGGTTTCGTTCTCGAAGATATAGGCGTCCGCCTCTTCCGTCACCTTGCTGGTCTGATCGCTGATGGTGCGGAAGGTTTGCGCGATGACGGTGAGGGTGATTTTCACCTTCATCGACTGGGGCATCAGGCGCATGCCAAGGTTGCCGATGCCCGCAAACGCGGTATACATGGCGAGGGCATGGCTCAGGGTGACTTTGCCGCAGCGCAGCAATAACCCCTTGGAGCCGCGCACTCCATAGAAGTCTTCAATAGCCTGGTTGACGGCGGCGTAATTGGCGAAGGAGAATTTCTTCTCCATGTTGTTGGGGGGATAATTATTGATAAAGCGCCCCAGGCCGGCCAGATTGAGCACGGCGTTGAGGCCGTTCTTGCCCAGCAGCTCTTCCATGGCGATAAAGAAGTAGCGGCCCATATTGTTCGGATAGAACCGCTCGACATCCTGGTCCTGCAACCGGGACCCCGCCGGGGCCACGGCCGCCTGCCCCCGCGAGATCGGCGCCGTCTCAGCGGTGATCGCCGGGCGGTTCGGCGCGGTGGGCGGCACCGGCGACGGGGGCATCCCCGCCGGCGCCTGGCCGCCAGGCACGGGGATGGTGGGTCGAGGATCGTTCGGGTTACCCGACATGAGGGCCAACCTCCTGTTAGCGCTGCAAATAGTGCGGGCGGCAGCCCAATCACTGCCCAAGTATAGCCGAATCCCCGCACGCGGCGCAAGGCCAATCCGCCTTAAAAACGGGGGCCGATCCGCCTTGAGGCGCGGCGCCGCCCTGGGTCCGGCCTGCATTATAGCACAAGCCGCCGTGGCTTGACAATCGGGCGCGCCTCGCGTATAATGCAATACGTGCCCCGCACCGGGGCGGTTAGCTCAGTCGGCTAGAGCGCTACGTTGACATCGTAGAGGTCACTGGTTCGAGTCCAGTACCGCCCACCCCTAACAATAGGCATAAGTAAGGCCCGGAGATCGCTCGTCCGGGCCCTTTTTTGTGCCGTTGACCACCAAACTGACCACCATGCCGTTTACTGGTCGTGCTCCCCGATCTGCTAGCTAGAGATCTATCCCCTTGCCCCGGCCTGACTTCGACTTCCTAGCGCGATCTAGTCTCCCTGTGCTTTAGATCGCCACTCCACCAGCTCCGAAGCCTCACGGCGTCGTGCCAACTGTGTGCCGATGGGTTCGAGCCCTTGCCGGAACGCTTCCCTTACCACCGGGCACTGGTCGTCACCGGCGCCCCCGGCTGCAAGATACGCCAGCGGCAGCCCAGCGGGAGCCGAGCGCCGAGGTCGGGAGGGCACTCTCGCCCAGGTCTGCGCGGATCATCGGGTGGGGAATGTCCACGTCGCGAGCGGGGTTGTAGCAACCGCCCTTTTCCGGGATCATCCGCCAGATAATCTCAATGTCGACAGAGGCGCGCATGGCGATCACCACGTGCGCATTGGACGGGGCGTGGGACCGCTTCTTGATCGCGCCGATGATTGGCAGCCTCTCCTCGGGGCAGAATCGCGCGGTCAAGGAGTACAGGTTCATTGGGGCGTTCACGACCGGGCCGAGGCCCCGTTCGGCCGTGAGACAGCTGCCGCCAGGCCCTATCCGCGCGAACTTAGCCGCGCAATTGGGCGACCAGGGGGTGCAGGCGGTGATCTCGGCCAAGCGCACCCAGGCAGCGCAAGTGCCCTCGGCGGTGCGCCAGGGGCTCAATGGGGTGCGGCAGATGGTGGAAACGGTGAACGGGCAGTGGGAGGCCGAGCAGTGACATAGCGAGACTCACGCGTATTCCTGGGAGGGCGTGTGGGTACGGCGGTACCTCAAGCTGACAGTGCACGCTGGCGGTATCAAGCTCACGCGCTTGCTGGGCAGGGCCGAGTTCCGCCAGATCCAGGCGCTGGCCTGGCCAACTAGCACATCGCCCTAGTAATAAAGTAGTAGCGCGGATGATACCGGGCAGCAACCCAGCGCATATCGCGCTGCCGGCACGTCACCACTTTGAACGTGCCAGGCGCAGGGCGTTCTTTAGCGAGCTGGCCACACTGCTACACGGGCGGCCCAGCGGGCGGACTTCGTTTCGCAAGGTCCAGAGCCGGGTACCCTGCGAGAGGCAGATCTAGCGAGGGTTGCAAACGGCGCTGGTCATCGTGGTGCCAGCAGCGTGGACCGCGATGAAGGCTTTGACCGCACCTGTGTTCCGCGGCAGTCACATACTCGGGGGCGCGGGGAAAGTGCGGAGCGCACGGATCCGGTAGGTTACGCGTGGCCCACAAACCTTGTAGGAACGAGCAGCTAAAGCCAGACGACAGAAACGGATGCGGTATTCCATAAAACGAGGGTTGCTACAAATGATGGCTGCTCTGCTCCGTGATGCGGGAGTGCGCGAATCCGTCGTATGTGAGACGACTGCGATCCGCCAACATACGGCGTTTGTCCGTTTATACAAGGAACTATTTGACATACTGCCTGTCTCAAAAGGTTTCTTTTTGGCACTCTTCAACTTAGAACCCGGAGCAACTGGGGCATCCAAGCGATTATCCTGCGCGGCCCGACCGGGTAGCAGCGGCGACCACCCCGGAATTGGGCCGGACCGGTTGCCACTGGCGAGCGCAGTGTGCAGGAGGAGCCGCCCGGCGCCCCGTGCGCCGGAGGGCCAAGCAGGTACTTATCGCAGGGGCCCACTCGTTGAGCATGATCATTGATCGGGGCCTTGCCCAGGGCGCGCCGTATCGGGCGCTCGGGCGGATTCCTTGGAACGGGGGCAAGCCGGCATGTCGGTCGCGCTATGGCTGGCCCTCCGCCAGGAGAATCCGCTCGATGGGCAAGCGGGGCGAATGGGACATCCCTTCGTGCGTCGCTCCCGCCCGAAACACGATCACCAGGCGCCCCGCCCTCCCTGTCGGGCTCTCCCAGGATCGGCGCACCCAGTCCACCTCGGCTAGGCCGGCATAGACCGCCATCTGCAACTGGTCGCGCTCCAAGCGCAAGGCGATCTGCTCCAGGGCCATCCCGGCCTGCACCCAGTAATAGGGCCTATTCTCGGGCACGGCGATCAGACCAACCAGCGCGGCCGACTCGATCCCCGCTTTGCTGGCGCGTGCCAATCCGGCTAGGTCTTCGGCTTCCAGCGCGATCTGCCCCGCGAACCCCCGCTGCAAGCGCGCCGCCTGCCCCGCCTGCAGGCCAAAGGTGTCGCCCGGCATCCCGACGTAGGCGGGGGTGTCATTCGGGAGAAACCAGGCGCCCAACTCCCGCACAAAGCGGGCGTCGTTCGCCACCTGGTTATCCGCCTGGAATTGCAGCCCCGCCAGCGTGGCGTTGCGCAGCCGGTCGGCCATCCGCTGGCGGAACAGCAGTTGCAGGTCGACCTGCTGCGCGGCGCCGACCTGCCGCAGGCGCGTGGCGAGCTCC
>CBJNAR010000219.1:0-6262 GCA_966434075.1 uncultured bacterium | reverse complement strand
ACCGCCCTGGAGAACGAGGACTACGCCACAGCGCGGTCCCTGTTCGAGGAGAGCCTCCGGGGTAGACGCACCATGGGCCACAAGGGCCAGATCGCCCAGACGTTGGTCAATCTGGGCAACCTGGCCTATCTTCAAGATGATTACGAAGTAGCACGCACGTATCTCCTGGAGAGCCTGGGCCTGGTCATGCAAACCGGTGCTAAATTGGCCATAGTCACAGCGTTGGCCGTCCTGGCCGGTGTGGAGGCGCGGCGGGCCGGCAGTGTAGACACTTCGCCGTCCAAGCTGCCGCCCGCGGCGAGCCACAAGCGACCGGCCGGCGAGCAGGACAGCGCACGCGTGGCGCTACCGGCAGGCCAGCGGGCGACCCGGCTGCTGGGAGCCTCAATGGGGTGGTTGGAGACATATGGGGAACAGTTGGAGCGGGTGGAGCATCGCATATCCGAGCAGGCGAAGATCAGACTGCAGGCATTGCTGGGAGCAGCGGAATTCGAGCGAACCTGGCAGGAAGGGCGGGCCATGACGCTTGAAGAGGCTACCATCTACGCGTTGGAGGAGTGAGAAGAAGGCAAGACCTGACCCCTCTGTAGTGTGGCCGGCTCGGATCAAGGACCGCCTGGGTTGCAAGACAAGAAATGAAGGCGGAAAGTTGCCAGCCCATCTCTACGCCGGGCATGCTGATCCCGACGCTTGAGCCTGCCATGTGACGCACCCGGCGCTGCTACGGCGCTACGCGCCACGAAGCGACACCGGGACTTTCAGCGGAGACGAGACTCTTCGCTGCGCTCAGAGTTTGTTGTTTTGACTAATTCTTACAATTTTTGGAGATTAGCTCTGGTTCTAGCAGCAATTCGAGACAACACTGTTAACTAATGAAGTGATCAATTGCTACTGAGTCAAGCCCCTTTGTGAAAATTAGTCAAAACAACAATCAGAGTGACAAGGGTGAGAGCGGGCGCGGCCTTGAAGTAGAGACGAAGGGACATCGACAGCAAAAAGGGCGGCACTTTGCTTGTGCCGCCCTTTTTATTGAAACTGCCGCCGTGCCGGCTCAGCCCATGTGCGTAGTGTGCTCGGGCGTGACGTAGACCACAATCCGCTCGTCGCCCGGACGGTTCCATGGGTATTTATCCTGGCCCAGGTACTTTTTCGCCATCGCGTTGATAAAGTGGTTGTCCGGGTCCTCCGCGATCTTGCTGACCGTGCCGCGGATTTCGAGGTAGCGGAAGGGATTGCTCGGATCGACGATGGACAGGGCAACATGCGGGTCCCGCTGCACGTTCTTGTACTTCTGGCGCGTCTTGGTCTGGCTGAACAGCACGTGCTCGCCGTCCCAGTCAAACCAGACGGGGTTCGACTGAGGTTGCCCATTGGGACCGACAGTGGCGACATGCGCCAGGGCTTTCGATTTCAACAGATCGGTGTACTTTGACGGGATCATTCAGGTTTCTCCATTTTCACTCAGTCGTGCCCGGCCGGTGCCGGGTGGTTGCCAATTGCCGCTGATTTATGCCAATTATAACAAGACAATGTCCCTGGTAGTGTCCTTCAGGGCGTCCCTTAGCTGCAATCACGGCACTATGCGATAATTACCGCATAAAGTGAGCCAACGCGGACTGCGAGATGAGGAATTAGCGATGCAACCATATTCAATCTGGATTGAAGCCGAGCAATGGGCGCCGGGCCATTGGACGCCCGCGGATGAGAATTCGGATGTAATCATCACATTCGAGGACGGCAGCCGCTGGGTGGCGACGTTCTTCTCCTATACCAATATCAACACGCTGGTTGAGAAGAACCGCCGCACCGGCGAGTACATGAGCGGAAAATACTTCTGGGCCGGCGACATGATCCTGGTGGACGAGGTCAGCCGCGCCCGTGTCGAAGAGGTCGTCCGCTATCTGCTGGAAACACGCGAGTTCAAGCAAATCTTCACTGCGCTGCCGCCGGCAACGGACGAGGGCGATCCCATCGCGCCGAGCGAGTAGATTGCGGCCCATGATTTGCTGAATGAGCGACACTACCCGCACACGCTACTCTGCCTGTTGGAGGTCCGGCTACGTCTACTGCCAATGCCGCGCCCAGTTCACCGTGGAGTCCGCTGGCCCAGCCGGTGTTCCGCGCGCTCTGGATCGCCTCGGTGGCGTCGAATATCGGCACCTGGATGCAGAGCGTGGGCGCCGCCTGGCTGATGACCTCGCTCACGTCGTCGGCGGTGCTGGTGGCGCTGCTGCAAACGGCGACCAGCCTGCCGGTCTTCCTGGTCGGCCTGCCGGCGGGCGCGCTGGCCGACGTGATCGACCGGCGGCGGTTGCTGCTGGTGACGCAGGCGTGGATGCTGGCGACGGCCTGCCTGCTGGGCGCGCTGACGCTGGCCGGGGCCATGTCCGCCTGGGGGCTGCTGGCGCTCACGTTCCTGCTGGGCCTGGGCGCGGCGCTCAACGCGCCCGCCTGGCAGGCCATCGTGCCCGAACTGGTGGGGCGGCGCGACCTGGCGGTGGCCGTGGCGCTCAACAGCGCCGGGTTCAACCTGGCGCGTGCCGTGGGCCCGGCCCTGGGCGGGCTGATCGTGGCCGCGCTAGGGCCGGGCGCCGTGTTCCTGCTCAACGCCGCGTCGTTCCTCGGCGTCCTGCTCGTGGTCTACCGCTGGCGGCGCACGCCGGAGACGACCACCGCGCCCAGCGAGCGGGTGTTCGGCGCGATCCAGGCGGGCGTGCGCTACGCTCGCTACGCCCCGCGCCTGCGCGCGGTCCTGGTGCACACCGGCACGTTCATCTTCGCGGCCAGCGGGCTCTGGGCGCTGCTGCCCGTGGTGGCGCGCACCGAACTCGGCCTGGATGCGACCGGCTACGGCGTGCTGCTGGGCAGCCTAGGCCTGGGCGCGGTGGGCGGCGCGGCGCTGCTGCCGCGCTTCCGGCGCGCGCTGCCGGTGGACCGGCTGGTCGTCGCGGCCACCGTCGTCTTTGCCATCGCCACCCTGGCCCTGGGCTATATCCCCAACCTGTTGCTACTCGACGCGACCTTGATCGCCGGGGGCATCGCCTGGATCACGCTGACATCGAGCCTGAACGTGTCGGCCCAGAGCACCGCGCCGGCCTGGGTGCGCGCCCGCGTGCTGGGGGTCTATCTGCTGGTGTTCCAGGGCGGGCTGGCGGCGGGCAGCTTCGTGTGGGGGGCGCTGGCGACCCAGTTCGGCAACCCGCCGGCCCTGGGGGTCGCGGCGCTGGCGCTGCTGGCCGGGGCCGCTGCGGCGCGGCGCTGGCGCTTGCAGCCGGTGGAGGAGATCGACCTCACCCCGGCGCTCTATTTTGCCGAACCCCGGCTGATCCTTGAACCCGATCCGGAGGACGGGCCAGTGCTAGTGACAGCGGAGTACCAGGTGCCCAACGCCAACGCGCGCGCCTTCGTGCAGGCGATGGAGGCAATGGGCCGCCACCGGCGGCGTGACGGGGCCATGCGCTGGGGCCTGTTCCGCGATCCCGCCGCGCCCGAACACTACATCGAAACCTTTGTCGTCGCCTCGTGGGCCGAGCACATGCGCCAGCACGAGCGGGCCACCGCCTCCGACGAGATGACGCGGGCGCATGCCTTGACCTTCGTGGCGCCCGGCACCGCACCGGTGGTTTCGCATTACATTGCCGCGCAGGCCCTGGACCCGGACCTGGCCGCCGCGCCGGCCACTCCCGTGCCGGCCACCGAAGGGGCGTCGAATCCCTAGCGTCGGGGTTTGGCGTACTCCATAGCGAGATGCAGGTTAACGGGCCACGCGAGCCACGTAGCAGGCGTCGATCAACCGCTCCATCTCCGCGGCGATGCGATCCCACTCCTGGCGGGCCAGCACGTTGTTCTCGGCGGCGACACGGGCAGCGCGCACGGTGCGGTCCTCGGCCAGGGCGGCGTCCACCGCGGCGACGAACTCCTCCGCCGTGCCGGCCAGGCGGACAATATGCCCATACGGCCCGGCCACGTCGGTGATCGGCGTGGAAACAATCGGCTTGTGTGCGGCCATATATTCCAGGGTCTTCGTGGGGCTGATGAAGCGCGTGCTTTCGTTGAGCGCGAACGGCATCATGCACACGTCGAAGCCCTTCAGGAAACCAGGCAACGCCGCGTACTCCTGCTTGCCCGGATAGAGGATATTCGGCGCCTGGGGCAGATCGGCGGCTTCGATCTTCGCCGTCGGGCCGACCATGATCCACTGGTACTGCGGGCGCAGCGCCGCCACCTGCGCCAGGAGGTCGAGGTCCATCCGTTCGTCGATGACACCGTAGAAGCCGATACGCGGGTGCGGCAGCCCGGCCAGGGCGGGTGCTTCGGGCGTGTCGCGATCCAGCGCCGCCGCGAAGTGGGCGCGCTCGACGCCGCTGGGGAAGCAATAGACATGGGGGTTGCGGCCTCGCCGCGCCTCGTACAGGCTCTGGCCCCCCGTAAACACCAGGTCGGCCCGCTGCATCAGGGCGGCCTCGCGCGCCTTCAACACCGGCGGCGCGAACCGGAAGGCGGCCAGTTCATCCATGGCGTCGAACACCACGACAGCGCCGGGCCGGTTGGCGACCACCGGCTGGGCCATCGGCGTATAGAGCCAGAACACCGGGTTTCGCACCTGCGCCTGGGCGATCCAGGCGTCCACCAGTTGCCCGATGAGCGGGTAAAAACCGCCGGCCGCATCGGCCTGTTCCAGCGAGAACACCGGCGCGGCCACCGTCACCCCCGGCCCGCGCGGCTCGATTTTCAGGTAGGGCACCGCCGGGTTCTCGTCCAGCAGCGGTTCCATGACGAAGAAGACCGGGTGGCGGCGGGCCAGGCGCGACAGCAAATGCTGCGGGCGCTGCCAGACCCAATCCCAGCCGAGATGCGAGAGGATAATCAAGGTATACGGGGGTACGGAAGGCGCCGTCGCGCGTACCGGCGCCGGGGATGCTGTTTGTATCGCCAATGTGCAACTCCTCCGTGATGGCCGGCCCCTACAAGCGAAATGACCAGGGCTGCCTGCCGGTGCAGCTCTGACAGGCCCTGAGCGCCGGGCGCGGAGAATCCGGATCGCGAGGGCCATGTAGCCGCTCATCTATGGCTACGGTTGTGCCCCTTTGGTAAAGCAGGAATTATGCCAATCTGGAACGCATGTCGGGTTTTGCGACAGCCGGGCGCCCGGCGGTGCAAGCCTCCGGGTGCCGCTTTGGTCTGCACGCCCGGCTATGGTAGAATAGGGGAAACTTGCGCGATCCATCTACCGCGCATATCAGACGAAGGAAGTTACCATGCCTATTTACGAATATCGCTGCCCCGATTGCAAACGCCGGGTCAGCGTCTTTTTCCGTACCATGAGCGCCGCCGAGAGCGGGGCGAGCACGGCCGCCTGCCCCAATTGCGGCGGGCAGCATCTCCAGCGGCTGGTCTCGAAGGTGGCCTATATCCGCGCCGGCAACCTGGGCGACAACCCCAACTTGGGCGGGGCCACCACCGTCGACGATCTGGACGACGAGAACGCCTACGGCAGCTACGACGACTCCGAGGGCTTCAGCGAGATGCTCAACGGCGTGGACGAGGACGATCCGCGCAGCGTGGCCGCCTGGGCGCGCCAGATGCAGCGCCAGACCGGCGAGGACCTGGGACCGGAGTTCAACACGGCCCTCTCGCGCATCGAGGCCGGCGAGGACCCCGACAAGGTCATGGACGACGTCGATCCCGGCGCGGGCCTGGGCGGCGACGACGGCGGCAGCGACGCGGTCGATTTCGACTAAGCGTCCGGCACAGCCGCTGTAGGGGCCGGTTTGCAACCGGCCCGCCGGACTCGCCACGACAACCGGCGCCCCCCGCGCCGCCATCTCAAGCAGGATAAAGCAAGAAGCCGCCGGGACCTTCCGGCGGCTTCTTTACTGTGCGCGGGCTGGTTACTGCGAGAGCAGCTCGAAGCGGACGCGGTCATGATCGCCCAGGGCGCGCGTCCACAGGTCATGCACCATGGTGGTTGTCTGCTGGCCCACTTGCAGCATGAGCAAGGCCCCGATCAGGAATCCGGCCAGCGTGCCCAGGACCAGCCCGATCATCAGATAATTCGGTTGTGCGCCATTGCCACTGATGCTCAGCATTGAGGTTCTCCTGATCTAGATAGATGGATGCTGCGTCCGGTGCCGGAACCGATGCGGTAGCGCCACGGTCGCGGGAGCGGCTCTATTGGATCACCAGCACCCGCGGCGCTTCCGCCCAGAGCTTTTCGAGCCGGTAGTAGTCGCGCGTCGCCGGATCGAAGACATGGACGATC
>CBJNAR010000218.1:0-6262 GCA_966434075.1 uncultured bacterium | reverse complement strand
CTTCTCGGCGGCAGGCGACCGGCCGGCCCCGGTATCGGGGGCGGCGGCGACGATAGTCGGGTTCCCGCCGCCCGCGTCCTCGAGCGGCACGTTCTCGCCGCCGCCCTGGCGGGTGGCCTCCAGTTGGGCACCCCGCCCGGCGTGTGCCTGCTCGCGGGCGGCGCGCGCTCGCAGCCGCTGATCGACCAGCAGGTTCAACAGGCGCTCGGTGGCCTGGCGCTCGGCGCGCGCCTGCACCTCGCCCATCTTCTCGTCGTGGACCATCGCCACGGCGGCTTCGGTCAGGTCGCGGATGATCGATTCGACATCGCGCCCGACATAGCCGACCTCGGTGAACTTGGTGGCCTCGACCTTGAGGAACGGCGCGTCGACCAGGCGAGCCACCCGGCGTGCGATCTCGGTCTTGCCGACCCCGGTCGGCCCGATCATCAAGATGTTTTTGGGAATGACCTCGTCCCGCAGTTCCGGACTGAGCTGCCGGCGGCGGTAGCGATTGCGCAGGGCAATGGCGACCGCGCGCTTGGCCTCCGTCTGCCCCACGATATACTTATCTAATTCAGTGACGATCTGACGCGGCGTCAATTGTTCCACAGGCTTGCCTCTTAAGAAGGGGCGGACCGCCATGCAGGGCGACCCACGGGTTGGATACTAGATATGCGGGAAAGCGCCGGCGACGCGGCGGCCGTGCAAGCGGCTTATTCCGCTGCCGGGACCCCGTTGGGAGCAGGCGCTCCCTCCGGTATTGGCGCCGAACGGGCGCGCTTACGTGGCGCCCGCCGGGGTGCCGCGGGCGCCTCCGCCGCTGTCGCGACAGGAGTCTCCTCGATGGGCGGCTCCGCCGTCGCGGCTGTCACCGGGTCTTCATGCACCCCTTCGGGATCGATGGTGTGCAGCGTAATCGACTCGTTGGTGAAAATGCAGAGGCGCGCAGCAATGCCCAACGCGGTGCGCGCGATGGTAGGGGCGTCCATATCGGTGTTGGCAAGCAGCGCCATCCCGGCCGCCAGCGCGTACGGCCCACCCGTGCCGATGGCGACGATGCCCTCGTCGGGCTCGATCACATCGCCTTCGCCGGAGAGCAGCAACAGGTTTTCGCCGTCGGCCACAATCAACTGGGCTTCCAGCCGCCGGAGATAGCGATCTGTGCGCCACTCCTTGGTCAACTCGACAGCGGCTTTGCGGAGATTGCCCCGATGGCGCTCCAACTGAGCTTCAAACTTTTCAAAGAGCGTCAGGGCATCGGCCACCGCGCCCGCGAACCCGGCCAGCACGCGGTCCTGGTAGAGAGGCCGTAGCTTGCGCGCCGTGTGCTTCAGCACCACGTCGCCAATCGTCACCTGACCGTCGCCCGCCATCGCGACACGCCCATCCTTTTGCACCGCGATAATCGTGGTCGCGTGTGCCCGCGGCGGACCTTCCATCCGGTCGTACATTTATACTCCTTGTAAAACGGACGGCGGGCATCGAACCAGCGCCCGGATCCCGCCTTTCCAGATTAATTATACGGCCTGGAGAGGGTAAAAGCAAGCAAACACCCTCAACCGGCCTGCTTCTATCACGTGAATGGAACGAAATATCACATCAGTAGGGGCTTCTTACACGGCGGGTCCCCGTACCCGGCGCCCGTCTCGCTCGCGCGCCGGCACCGCTGGACCGGGTGTGCGGCCCACCGAGGGAGATTCGGCGGCACCCGTAACCGGCCCCAGGGCATCGGCCTTCCTATAGAGCTGCCTATGCTGATATATCGATCTGCCTACTCTATTTACGGATGCGTGCGCGCAGCCGTTTCGCCGGTCCACACCGGCATCCTGGTATACGATCCGTGGATCTATCCCCGCCCACCGGGGCCATGGCACAATTTAAGCAGAAAGCGACAGCGGCGACAGCGGTGGTGAATCCGCACGCCGTTAGCGATGGGAAAGATATGGAAGACGCGATCTGGTATTTTGCCTACGGGGCCAATATGGCGCCGCACGGGCCGGCGGGGCGGCTCATCCGCCCCCGGCGCCAGGTGGGCGCGCGCCTCGAAGGCTACACGCTGCGCTTCACTCACCCCGGCATGCCGCCGCTGGAACCGGTCTTCGCCAACATCGAGCCGTGTCCGGGCGGCGTGGTCCACGGCGTCGCCTGCCTCATCACCGCCGCCGAAGCCGGTATGCTCGACAGTCTGGAGATCGACTACGCGCGCCGGCCCGTGCGGGTCCGCCTGCACACGGGCGAACAGGTCGCGGCCTACGCCTACGTCTCCACGATCCCATGCAGCGAAGGCATTCCCTCGGCGCGTTACCTGGCCCTGCTCATCGCCGGCGCGCGCCGGTACCACCTGCCCGAAAGCCTGATTAGCCGCTGGGAACAACTCCAGGCCCAGGCCCCGCACACCCCCACCCGCACCATCTTCGCCAGCCCGGCCTGGCCCGCGCCGGTTCGCGAGAAGCCGGATCACCGGCCCCTCACGCCTACGCGCCGCTGACCTAGCGACGCCAGGCGGCGAGGCGGTCGGCGGCGGCTTGCAGGGTTTGCGGATTCTTGGCGAAGCAGAAGCGGGCCAACTGCTGGGGCGGCGGCGTGTGGTAGAAGGCCGACGGGGGAATGGCCGCCACGCCGACCTCCGTGGTGAGGTAGCGGGCAAAGGCCACATCGTCGGCGAAGCCCAGGTGCGTCACATCGCACATAATGAAGTAGGCGCCCTGCGGCTGCTGCGGGCGCAGGCCCGCCCGGTCGAGCGCGTTGTAGAGGAAGTCGCGCCGCGTGGCGTAGGCGGCCAGGAACTCGGCGTAATACCCGCGCCCCGGCGCCTCTTCGACAGCCGTCGCCATCGCCTCCTGTAACGGCGTCACCGAGCAAAAGACGACAAACTGGTGCACCCGGCGGATGGCCTCGGTCAGGTCGGGCGGCGCGAAGGCATAGCCGATCTTCCAGCCAGTGAGGCTGAAGGTCTTCGAGGTGCTGCTGATCGTCACCGTCCTGTCGCGCATGCCGGGCAGGGTCGCCAGCGGCACATGCCGGGCGGGCGGGAAGACGATATGCTCGTAGACCTCATCGGTCACGGCGATCAGGTTGTGCCGGCGGCAAAGATCGGCCACCGTCTCCATCTCGGCGGGCGTGAAGACCTTGCCGGTGGGGTTATGCGGCGTGTTGAGCAGGATCAGGCGCGTGCGGGGTGTGACGGCGGCCTCCAGCGCCGCCGGGTCGAACTCCCAGCCGGGCGCGTCCAGGGGGACATAGCGCGCGGTGCCCCCGGCCATCTCGATACTGGGCACGTAGGAGTCGTAGCACGGCTCGAACACGATCACCTCGTCGCCGGGGTTCACCAGGGCCAGCATCGCCGCGAAGATCGCCTCCGTCGCGCCGCTGGTCACGGTGACTTCGCGGTCCGGGTCGTAGGCCAGGCCATAGGCGGCGGCTTCCTGGGCGGCCAGCGCCTGGCGCAGCCGCGGCGACCCGTGGCTGACGGCATACTGGTTCAGGTCGGCGGCGATGGCCTGCTCGGCGACCGCGCGGATCCACTCCGGCGAGGGAAAATCGGGGAAGCCCTGCGACAGGTTCACGGCGCCATGCGCGCGGGCCAGCGCGCTCATTTCGCTGAAGATCGAGGTGCCGAAGCCGGCCACACGCGCGGCCATGCGCCCGGCGCCCCGCAGATCGGTATCGAGGCTCATCCGTTCCTTTCTTCCTGACCGGCGCCCGAGCGGCGGGGCGGCGGCGGCCCGGCGCCGGCAGCGGTCAGCGCGGCCAGCAAATGGCGATGGGTAAAAGGCTTGAGCAGGAAGGCATCGGCGCCCTGGTCGCGCCAGGCGGTCTCATCCAGCGGCAGGCCCGACATCAGCACGGCGCGCACCTCGCGGAAGCGGGGATCGGCGCGCAACAGCGCCAGCACCTCCGAGCCGCTGCGACCCGGCATGCGGTTATCGCAGATGACCGCGCCCACGCCCGCCTGCACCAGATCATCGGGCAGGCTGGAGCTGTTGGGGAAGTGGGTAGCCTGGTAGCCGTCCAGTTCCAGCAGGGTGCAGACCAGGCGCGCCGTCATATAATCGTCGTCGATCACGCCGACGCGGCGCAGCGAGCGAGACGCCGCACCGGCAGAGTCCGGTGGCGCATCCGCCGGGAGATCAGAGGCCAAGATTCCACTCCTCGGCGGCGGCATCGCGCTCCGCCTCCCCTTCATCGGGCGCCACCACAATCGCCAGCCCCAGCATCACCAGTTCCACGGCCACGCGCGTCACCGCCAGCACATCCATGCGCAGCAACTCCGCGAGGCGCACCAGGCTGATCGGTTCGGCCACAATGCGCGTCAGTACCTGCCATTGATGCGGCTGGATCACCACTTCGCCCGCCGGCTGCGGGTGAATGCCCACCCGGTGCCAGATGGTCGGGAAGAAGCGGCGCAGTTCCTTCCAGCGGTCGAGCCAGAGCGTGGCGCGCACCTGGATCACGGGCAAGGTCAGGTTGATGCTGCGCGGCCCGGGCGGCACGCGGCGAAATTCGAACGTGCCGGTGTTCCAACTCAGCGCATAGAACAGCGCCGGCAAGCCCTGGTCACTGCCCAGCGTGGCCGCCACGACCTCCCCGTCTTCGAGGCCGATTGTGGCCGCCAGCGCGCGGTTCTGCAGATAGAGCACCCCGGTGGCTTTCTGGAGGTTCAGCAGCGACAGGACAGCGCTGGGCGGGAAATAGCTGGTGGACCCGCTCAACACCGGGCCGGGCAGGCGGCGCAACGCGGTCATCTCGGTGCCGGGTTCGGGGGGCAGATCGTGCGGAAACAGCGGTGCGGTATTGGCGCCCGTTTCGGCTCGGCGAGTGCCGGCGGGCACCGGACTGTTCCCATTCGCAAACGGATCCACGCGCACGCTCCTTCGTCAGCTATCAGGCGTGTAGTATCCCTGGCGCCCAAGTGTCCTTCTATTATAGCATATAGGAAGCGGGTAGGCCCCCGCCAGGGACGGAATGATCCGGGTGCAGCTTAGGGAAAGAGGAACGCTAATGAACAGCATTACTCAGACGAAGAAGGGACCGCTTGAATATCGCGTCGTGGGGCAAGGGCCGGCGGTGCTCGTGCTCAATGGTGGACATACCAACTGCAACTCCCCATTTGGACATGAGCAGTTTTTCCTGGATCAGGGCTGCCGGCTGGTTATACCCTCACGGCCCGGCTATGGAAGAACGCCGTCTGCTACCGGCAAAACCGCCGAAATGTTTGCCGATGCGCTGGTCGCGCTCCTCAATCGTTTGCGCCTTGAGCGGGTAATCGTAGTGGGCATTTCGGCGGGCGGCCCCACAGCCTTACAATTGGCGGGGCGCCATCCTGAACGGGTGAGCAAGCTCATCCTGCAAAACGCCGTCACAGGCGGGAAATTCCCTGCGCCCGGCATCCGGCTTGGTGCCTACCTTATGTTCAACCCCTGGGTGGAACGAGGGACCTGGGCCGCATTTCGTGCCTTCGCGCGAGTCGCGCCGATGGCCGCTTTGCGAAGTATGATGGGCAGTCTTTCGTCTTTAGATCCCGCGCAGGTGGTGGCGACCATGAGTCGGGAACAACAGCAAGCGGCCCTGGCTTTCTTGCTGGCGTCGCGATCCGGATCCGGCTTTCTGCATGACTTGCAGCACCGGTGCGGCGATCTCGGGCGTATTACAGCGCCCACCTTGATTATCGAGAGCAAGTATGACGGATCTGTGGACGCCTCTCACGCCGCCTATGCGGCAGACCATATTGCCGATGCGGAACTCTTTGTCTCTCCGGCCGAGAGTCATCTGCTGTGGTTTAGCTCGTACAACGCTGCCATTGAAGAGAAAATGCGCGCGTTCTTAACAGCATAGCACCCCGCTCGGAAGGGATGCCCCTGTCCTACTGCTTGCTACACATGATACACAACAGGATGGCGAGCCGCGTCCCGGCGGACCTGGCCGCGGTCCTCCAGCAAATCGAGATGGCCGAGCGTTTCGGAGAAGCCGAGGAACAGATCGACCCCTTCGAGCCGCGGGAAGAGGCGGCGACTCAGCGTGTGGACAGCGGCCGGCTCCTCGCGCAGCCAGTCGCGCAGCCGGGCCGCGCGCTCTTCATGCAGTTGCAACCGGCGCTTGATCAGTTTGCGGTGCCCCTGGAACGGGCTGCCGTGGCCCGGAAAGACCCACAGCACCGGCAACTCGGCCACCTGCGCCAGCGACTCGACGTAGAGCGGCAGCATACGCGGGCGCGCGCTCTCGCCGATCAGCGGCGCTTCGAGCACCGGGTTCGAGCTGATATCGGCCAGCAGGTGGTCGC
>CBJNAR010000217.1:0-6273 GCA_966434075.1 uncultured bacterium | reverse complement strand
CCGGCAGGCGGCCCCGCACGAGCCGTAGCCGCGGGCGGGCGTACCGCCAGGCGAACCAGATCAGCAGCAACAGGAAGGGTCCCCAGTGGATGAGCCGCAGCACCGTCTCTGACGGCTCGGAATAGTAGCGCCCGACCAGCAGCAACATCCAGGTCAGCAGGCTTGTGCCGCAGACCGTCAAGGTGAGCAAAAGCAGGGGCAGGGAGTCCACCAGGCACACTACCCCGAGCAGCGTGATCAGATACCAGGCGTAGGCGTGCGGCATCAGGAGGATGACGAAGGTCAGCAGGACTACGGCCCAGGCCCGCACCAGGTCGCCGGGCGCGCGGTTGCGCCGCCAACTCACGACGGCCACCACCGCCAGGAAGCCGGGGAGGATGAACACCCGATAGCCCGGCACGACGGATCCCATCTGGCCGTTCGTGGGATCGCGCACCAGCCGCAGCAACATCTCGGGACCTTGCCAGAAGGGCAAGAAGGCCAGCATTGCCAGCGCGCCCACCAGCAGCGCGCCGGCCAGCGCGGTCCGCCACCGATCCCGCGCGAGCCATAGCCAGTAGACCACCAGCAGCGGGCCGGTCACGAATTTGGTGAGCACCGACAGCGCCAGGGCGACCAGGCCCCAGAGGGGCCGGTGGACCTGGTACAAATCGATGCTCAACAGCAGAAAGAACAGCATCACCGGTTCGATATGCGCCTGGCTCGCCAGCACGACCACCGGGTTCCAGGCATAGACCACCAGCCCGACCAGCCGGTAGGCCGGGTTGAGTCGCCCCAGGATGCGCCAGATCAGGAACAGATTGCCCACCGTGAAGCCGAGCAGGCCGGCGCGGAAGACGAGCAGGTTGCGCACCACATCCGCGCCGGCCAGCCAGGACCAGAGGATCGACAGGCCCGCCCAGGTGGGGCCATAGGGCAACGTGGAGTTGCGCCAGATCAAGTCATCATAGGGCAAGACGGGATCGAAGAGAAAAGTCCAGACGGGCACGATGTAGGGGTTGGCATGATGCGCGGTAAACACACGGGCATAGCTGATGTACATGAAGAGGTCGTCGTCGAAGCTGGGCAGGGCCAGCAGCGCGGTCAGGTAGAACAAGCCGGTAAAGCCCAGCACCACCGCCGGACCGACCCGGCCCAGTGTGACATGGCGCACGATCCAGATAGCCGCCAGATAGCCGCCGAACGCGAGCGCGCTCGCGGTGAGCAGCAACAGCAACCCCGCCGCGTTCGTCTGTGGCACCGGCAAGGGCCAATGGGTCACCGCGGACCAGAGGGGCAAGCCGTCAAACAGCTTACTACGCGGGCGCACGCGGTAGGGCGCGGACTGCAGAATGATGAAGTTGATGACCAGGTACCCGAGGAGGGACAGGCTGCCCAGGATCCCCAGCACGAGGGCGGGGGACACCGGGGGGCTGCTCCGTCGGGCGAGCGTTGGGTTGCGCATATGGCTATCCCCACGCGTCTCTTGCGGCGGGAACCGATCAGGGTTGGCCGCCGGGCAGCGGGTTACGCACGATGGGTGGTGCGGTCACGGGGCCGGCGCGGCGGGCGGCGCCGCGCAGTTGTTCGCGAAAAACGTGTTCGTCACAATCTTAGCGAGTTGGCCCCGTGTCGCGGAATTCTGCGGGCGGAAATAGGGGTGCTGCCCGGTGTCGCACGGCTCCCCGGCGCCGCCGCAAGTGTAGCCGCTGATTACCCCATAGCAGTAGACGGTTTCCACATACGAGTAGAAGGCGCTTGCCGGGGCCACGTCCGCGAACGTTGCGGCGGGCGGGCTGATCAGCGCCCAGCCGGCCGCCAGCGCGTCGATCTTGGCGAGCTGGCCGCGGGTGACATTGGCATATGGGTGGAAGTAGGGGCGCTGCGCGGGGTCGCACGGTTCGCCGGGCCCGCCACAGGTGTAGCCGCTGACGATGCCGGTGGCTGCCGCCGTCTCGATGTAGGCGAAGAACGGGTGGCTGGGCGGCACATCGGCAAATGTATAGCCGCCCGCCGGTGGCGTCGTCACGGGTTTACTGAACCCCAGCACCACGATCTTGACCATCTGGGCGCGTGATGTCGGGTTCGCCGGGCGGAAGGTGCCGTCGGCGTAGCCGCTGATGGCGCCCCGGCAGACCAGGTAATGCACCGGCGTATAGAAGTAGTCGCTCGGCTGCACATCGCTAAAACCGGCCAGGCAGGGGGCCGGCGTGGCAGAAGCAGTCGCTGGGGGTGGCGGGGTCGCGGTCGCCGTGTCAGACGGCGGTTGCGGGGTCAGCGGCGTCGGGGTGGCCGTCCCCTGCGCCGTCGCCGTGGCGGGGGGGCCGTTTGTTGCGGTGGCGGTCGGGCTGACCAGTTGCAACTCGGCATACACAGGATCGGTACTCAGCGGGATGATCGCCTGACCGTTGCTCACGGTGTAGGCCACGGCCTGGCCGTACTTGTTCTTCACCGCGCGGACGTGGGCCGCCAGTAAGGACTCGCTGCCGATGCCCTGGCGGGTCCAGGCGACCGTGACGCCATTGCCGTCGCGCTCCAGGAACAGGTAGCCTTCGCCCACGGTCGTGCCCACGAGCTCCTGCGCGGTCAAGGGCCGCAGGAACAACGCGCGCCCCAGGTAGCCTGCGGCGACCTGGTAGGCCAGAAACGAGGGCTTGTATGAGTTGTCGAGGTTCATCAGGCCGTCCGTCGTGAAGTACCGGAAGGTCGTGCTGGTGAAATCCTGCAACGGGAACCAGGTGATGGCGTTAAGACCCTGACCCAGCCCGCTAGCATACGCCTGCACAACGTAGGCCGACTGCGCTTCGAGGCTGCCCTGGTATTCGGGACTGCTGGGCGAGCTGGTTTCCGTCCACAGCAGCGGTTTCTGCACATGGGCGGCTTGCAGCGTCGTCTGCAGCGCCTGCACCACCGCGCCCAGGCTCGGCCAAAACGTGCGCGGATAGTGGTGGAAGTTTACGGCATCGGTCCAGTTGCCCCCGCCCGCGGCCAGAAACTGGGGCAGGAAATTACGGACAAAGGGACCGCAGGTGCCGTCGGGCGGGCACTGATCCTGGAACCAATCATAGGCCAGCCCGCCCATCACCACGTCGGTTTGCGGCGCGATGGCTTTGATGATCAGGTAGTCCTGGTGCAAGAGCGCTGCGTAGCCGGCCGCGTTGGTGCCCCAGCCCGTTAGCGTGGAGTCCTCTTCGTTATAGATCTCCCAGGCGCGCACCGTATACGGGGACCGGCCGTAGCGGGTGGCGGCCTGGGTTACGAAATCATAATACCGCGCCACGGGGACGCGATTGACGGGGCCATCCGTTTTCGAGGCCGCCCAACGCGGATTGCCGCCCAGCACCAGCAGAACATCCACATTGGCGGCGGCCAGCGCTTGCAGGCCCGCATCGGGGATGCTCCAGTTATACTGGCCAGGGCCCGTGTCTTGGGGCTGGACATCCCACCAGGCGAGCGGATAGCGGACCAACTGGACGCCGGCCTGGTGCAACGCCTGCACCTCCGCAGCGCTCACGCGGGCGTCGACGCTGATACTCATGGGATCCGTCAGTAGCGGAGAGACGGCAGGGGTCGCCGGCTGCGCCGCACGTGCCGGAGCGAACAGCACCGTCGCCAGCAGGAGTGCGCCGGAGAGGATGCCCGCGCGCGGTATGTTGCTCATGCCTCTTTTCGCCTCTCGCGCCGGGCGGGTATCATCGCCATGGGGCAGCATGCGGCGCTTCTAGCAGATCAGTCGCGAACCAGGGCATTCCCGCCGGCACGGGAATGGATCGAACTGGAGGGGTGGGCAACCCGCGGTTTCGCTGTAGGCGGCAGCAGCTTGCCGGCACGGGGTAGACCGGCGGCGGGACATGCGGGGCGGAGCGTGGCGCGAGGCAAGGACGCGCTGCCCCGGAACACCGGAATGGGAATTGAGTGGTCGCTTAGCGCCGGTTCCTCGTGCAAGGCGCCTCGGGCGTAGAAGGCGACAAGCAGACAGATCGGCGAGAGCCGTCGGTAAACCACTCTAGCAAGGATTCCGGACCACCAAGGATCCTCAGTTCGGCTAGGGGTAGCGCGGCATGACCCTGAGCTCACTACGATACGTAGCCCCGTTCAATGGATAATACTAGCATCATAATCCGGGCCTGTCAATCCCGGCAGACCGCGCACGCGTTCAGGATGAGGGCAGCAGCGATCCCGCGAGGTCGCGGAGCCGCGTAAAAGGCCCCGCGTGCAGGTCGTCGGGAGGTGGCTGGCGCAGGACGTGGACGGGGCCGTGGCGCTCCAACACCCGATAGCCGGTCTCGCCGTCGCGCCCGCGCCGGAAGCGGATCGAGACGCGGCCCGCCCCGATGCGCAGATCGCGCACCGTCAGATCGGGCAGCCACGCCGGGAGCACCGGGTCGATGATCAGCACGTTGCGGGGTGCATAGCTCCAGAGACCGAGCATCGACTGGATGAGCCACACCACCGCGCTCGCGGACCAGCCCTGGGGCGCGCAGGCGTCGGGGTAGATGCCGGGGTGGGGGTGGGCCCGGTCGCGCGGGTGCCCGCCAAACGTCTCCGGCAGCCGGTAGTGGGCGAAAAGGGCCGCCGCCTCGAACATCCCGCGCGCCAGGGCATTGCATTCGCGGTGGAAGCCATAGCGCTTCATGCCGAACGCCGTGGTCGCGTTCTCCACCGGCCAGACCGAGCCCAGGTGATACTTCAGCGGGTTGTAGGCGGGGTGGCGGGCCGACAGCGTGCGGATGCCCCACCCCGAGAACATATCCGGCGCCATCAGCCGGCGGACCACGTCGCGGGCATACCGGTGCTCAATAATGCCCGTCGCCAGGCAGTGCCCGACGTTGGACACGATCGACTTCACCTGCCGCTTGTCGGAATCGAGCGCGAAGGCAAAGAAGCGTTCCTCGGGCATCCAGAAGCGTTCGTTGAAGCGGCGCTTCAGCGCTGCCGCGGCCCGTAGTTGCTCCAGCGCCCGCGCGCCTTCGCCCACGTGCAGGAAGACCTCGGCCATCAAGAGCTTGGCCGCGTACCAGTAGCCCTGGATTTCGCAGGCGGCGACCGGCGGCTCGACCTCCCGGCCATCTTCATAGCGCACGGCATCGCCGGAGTCCTTCCACCCCTGATGTTTCTGCCCGTTGGGGGAGCGGGTCTTGTACTCCAGGAACCCATCGCCATCCAGGTCGGCCCGCTCATCGAGCCAGTCGAGCACCCGTTTGGCCGGATCCAGGAATTCGCGCACCCTGCTGCCGTCGCCCGTCACCAGGTGGTAGCCCCCCAGGAGCACCAGGTACGCGCAGGGCGCGGCGTAGTCGCCGTAGTCGTGTAGCCAGGGCGTGAGGCCGAGCAGCGCCAGGGGACCGGCGCGCACCTGCTGTGGGACGCGCCCCGGCTGCTCGTCATAGAAATCATCATCGTGAGTGCCCAGGTGGCGCGCCAACAACCGGAGCGCCCCTTCCGCGAGGTCCGGCGAAAGCAGCAGCGATTGGCCCGCCAGGGTGAGGGCATCGCGCCCGAACAACGTGCCATACAGCGGCATGCCGGCCGCGGGCACGGCCCACTCCGCCGGAGTCTGCCCGTCGCCTAGCGCCAGCGCCTCCAGATCGGATGCGGCCCGGTTCCAGGCGTGTTGCACGAGCGGGTTAGGCGTAGACAGGCGGGCGGCGCGCGCGCGCCATGTGCCCACCGCCCGGTCGACCGGTGGCCGGGTTGCGGCGCCGGCGCCTGCCGCCCCAAACGAATCGCACCCATAGAGCGGCGCTAACACCTGCCCCTCGACAATCGGGGCAATCGTCAGGCAATAGCGGGCGCGCTCTTGCGGCCCTAAGTGCAGCGCCACGCTCACGCGGGAACCGGCGCGCCGCGGGGGCGTGGGCGTCGATTCCGGCCCGTTGTTCGGGTGCCACCGGCACAGGACGCCCCGCCGCAGCCGCGGGTGCTGATAATCGAAGCGGAGCATGCCATCCCCATCACCCGTCACCTGCCATTCGACCTCCACTGGGGCCGACTGCCTGCGCGCGCCGCCGCGTGCCTCCATGAGGCCGGCGAAGTCGGCGTCCACCTCCCAAGCGATTTCGAGGTCGGCGGCGTCCAGCCCGTGGTTGGTCACCTCCAGGTCCTCATACATTCCCCGGCCCACGAAACGCGCGACCCGGATCACCACTTGCCGGTCCCGCTCGCCTTGCGCCAGCCCCAGGGCATCCCGCGGGATCTGCGCGTCCGGGGCCGGCGGGCTCACATAGTAGCCCAACGTGGAATACGCATCGACCCCGCTGAGGGCGTCCAGCCGGGGCGGGCTCCCATTGACCA